>NZ_AMPR02000154.1:0-7315 GCF_000307735.3 Cupriavidus sp. HPC(L)
GCTGGCGGCGCAGCTGCTCGCGCATCAGCGCGGCCGCGGCGGCCGGACCCTCGAGTTCGAGCTCGGTGCGATAGGCAGTGTCGAGCAGCTCGGCCGCAAGACCCGTCTTCAGCAGGCCGCGCAGCCATTCGAGCGCCTTGCCCTGTTCGCCCAGCTCGCGATAGGCCTTGACCACGCGGTCGGCGACCAGCGGCAGATAGCTGGCGTCCTGGCGTTCGATGCCGAGCCAGTGACCCAGCGCCGCGCCAAGATCGCCGGACGCCATCGCGACATCGCCAAGCAGGATCGGCGCGCGCACGTTCTTCGGATTCTCGCGCAATGCCTGCTCGAGCCAGCCGATCGCCTCGTCGGGCTGCTTGCGCTGCAGCGCGTCCTGCGCCAGCTCGCAGCAGAACTGCGCAATCTGCACGCTGTAATCCTGCTGCGTCGCGCTCTGCAGCTCGCGCGCGGCGTCGATTGCCTTGCGCCATTCCTTCTCGACCTCGTACAGCTCCAGCAGCACGCGCTTGGCCGAGGCCGCATACGGGCCGGACATCAGCGCACGCAGCGCGTCCTCGGCGCGATCGAGCAGCCCCGCGCGCAGATAGTCCTGCCCCAGTTCGTACAGCGCATGCTCGCGCTCGGTGTCGGGCAGATCGGGACGCGTGGCCAGGTTCTGGTGCACGCGGATCGCGCGTTCGGTCTCGCCGCGGCGGCGGAACAGCGCGCCCAGCGCGAAGTGCAGCTCGGTGGTTTCCGGATCGAGCCGCGCGACCTCGATGAAGGCGTCGATGGCCTTGTCCGGCTGCTCGTTGAGCAGGAAGTTCAGGCCCTTGAAATACGAGCGCGGCAAGGCGCCCTGCTCGCTGATCGCCTGCCGCAGGTCGAGGCGGGCCGCCATCCAGCCGAGCCCGAATACGAGCGGAAGGGCGAGCAGCCACCAGGTTTCAAAATTCATTGCTTAGACTTTCGGGCCGATTACGTTGTAGGGCGCCACGGCCTTGGAAGAAGACGCGCCGGCGCCGTCCTCGGCCGGCGTGCGCGCATTGCCGACCGCGCGGCGCAGCCGGGCGATCTCGAGCCGCTGCCGCATCAGGCCCGGCGCCACCGAGATCAGCGCGGCCAGCGCGCCCAGCACGAACGCGGCCAGCAGGATCAGGATCAGCGGCGCGCGCCAGACCGCGTCGAAGAACAGCTGCAGCGACACATCGGCGGTATTGCGCAAGGCGAGCACGAACAGCAGCGCGAACAGGACGATACGGATAATCCAGGCGACAAGTTTCATGCGATTGACGAGGTGTCTGCGGCGGCGTGGCGGCAAAAAGCGGCGAAATGGCGAAGAAGCGTCCCCCCGGCACCGGCTGTCGGCGCATCCCGAACGGCAAGCCGGCCGCGGGCGGCGGCTCCCCGGCATTGTAGCGGAATCGATTGGCGCACACGGCGCGATCGGGGCCGGCGCGGCGGGCAATTCGTCGACCCCACGAGGATGCGGAGAGGTCACTCAGACACGCGCCCCGACCCGGCGGTTCCGCGTCTGCGCATCCGACAGGCATAAAAAAAGCGCTCCTTGCGGAGCGCTTTTTCGATTCCGTAGCCGCCTTCGTCACCGAAGCGGCTGGGAGTCAGGACTGTGCCAGGTTCAGGCCGGAGCCTTCCTGCTGGACGCCAGGCATCGCGGCGCCATGGGTCAGCGGACCGCGTTCGCCGCCGAGCGGGGCATGCCCGGGGACATGCCCGTTGGCGGCCGCGTTGCCGTTGCCGTTGCTGTTGCCGTTCAGGCCCAGCGCGGCGCCATCGACACCGTTGCCGCCGTTGCCATCGACACCGTGGTCGCCGTTACCGCTACCGTTGCCGGCCGCCGGATTGCGGTCGACCCGCTCGCGCAGCTCCTTGCCCGCCTTGAAGTGCGGCACCCGTTTTTCGGGCACCAGCACTCGCTCACCGGACTTGGGATTGCGCCCCACGCGCGGCGGCCTGCGATTCAGGCCGAAGCTGCCGAACCCGCGGATCTCGATGCGATGGCCATCGGCCAGCGCATCGGACATCGCGTCGAGGATCGTTTTGACCGAGATGTCCGCGTCCCGCAGCAGCAACTGCGGAAAGCGGGCAGCCAGCTTTTCGACGA
The DNA here is from genome assembly GCF_000307735.3 of Cupriavidus sp. HPC(L). Taxonomy (NCBI): domain Bacteria; kingdom Pseudomonadati; phylum Pseudomonadota; class Betaproteobacteria; order Burkholderiales; family Burkholderiaceae; genus Cupriavidus; species Cupriavidus sp. HPC(L). Next base: position 2,105 of record NZ_AMPR02000154.1, read on the forward strand.
GCTCGGACTTGGTCATGGCATCCGCGCGTGAGTTGGACGGTCGCGATGGACGCGATTACTGGTTGTCCTGGCCCAGCTTGGCCTTCAGCAGCGCGCCCAGGTTGGTCGTGCCAGCCGTGCCGGTGTCGGCCTGGAACTTCTGCAGGGCTTCTTGCTGCTCCGCCGAGTCCTTGGCCTTGATCGACACGTTGATGTTGCGCGACTTGCGATCGATGTTGACGATCACCGCGGTCACCTGCTCGCCTTCCTTCAGCACGTTGCGGGCGTCCTCGACACGGTCGGCCGAGATTTCCGAGGCGCGCAGATAGCCTTCGACGTCGTCGGCCAGCTGGACCACGGCACCCTTCGGATCGACGGTCTTGATCGTCGCGGTGACGATCGAGCCCTTGTCATTGGCCGAGATGAAGTTGTTGAACGGATCGCCCGACAGCTGCTTGATGCCCAGCGAGATGCGTTCCTTGTCCACATCGATGCCCAGCACCACGGCCTCGACTTCGTCGCCCTTCTTGTACTTGCGCACGGCCTCTTCGCCCGACTCTTGCCAGGACAGGTCCGACAGGTGCACCAGGCCGTCGATGCCGCCCGGCAGACCGATGAACACGCCGAAGTCGGTGATCGACTTGATCTGGCCGGTCAGCTTGTCGCCCTTCTTGTGGTTGCGGCTGAAGTCGTCCCACGGATTGGCCTTGCACTGCTTCATGCCCAGGCTGATACGACGCTTGTCTTCGTCGATATCCAGCACCATGACTTCGACTTCGTCGCCCAGCTGGACAACCTTGGACGGGGCCACGTTCTTGTTGGTCCAGTCCATTTCCGACACGTGCACCAGGCCTTCGATGCCGGCTTCGATCTCGACGAACGCGCCGTAGTCGGTCAGGTTGGTGACCTTGCCGAACAGGCGGGTGCCTTGCGGGTAGCGGCGCGAGATGCCGACCCACGGATCTTCGCCTAGCTGCTTGACGCCCAGCGAGACGCGGTTCTTTTCCTGGTCGAACTTGAGGATCTTGGCGGTGATTTCCTGGCCAACCGACAGCACTTCGCTCGGATGGCGAACACGGCGCCATGCCAGGTCGGTGATGTGCAGCAGACCATCGATGCCGCCCAGGTCGACGAACGCACCGTAGTCGGTGATGTTCTTGACGATGCCGTTGACGATGGCGCCTTCCTTCAGGGTTTCCATCAGCTTCTGGCGCTCTTCGCCCAGGGTCGCTTCGACCACGGCGCGGCGCGACAGCACCACGTTGTTGCGCTTGCGATCCAGCTTGATGACCTTGAATTCCAGGGTCTTGCCTTCGTACGGCGTGGTGTCCTTGATCGGACGCACATCGACCAGCGAACCCGGCAGGAATGCGCGGATGCCGTTGACCATCACGGTCAGGCCGCCCTTGACCTTGCCGGTCACGGTACCCGAGATGATTTCGCCGTCTTCCAGCGCCTTCTCGAGGTTCAGCCACGATGCCAGGCGCTTGGCCTTGTCGCGGGACAGGATGGTGTCGCCATAGCCGTTCTCGAGCGCGTCGATGGCCACGGAAACGTAGTCGCCGGCCTGCACTTCGAGTTCGCCCTGGTCGTTCAGGAACTCCTCCACCGGCACGAAGGCTTCAGACTTCAGGCCGGCGTTGACGACCACGAAGTTGTGGTCGATCCGCACCACTTCGGCGGAAATCACTTCGCCAGCCTTCATATTGGAGCGGGCGATCGATTCCTCGAACAGTGCGGCAAAGGATTCGTTGTTTTGCAGGTCGGACATAAACGTAAGTTAGCAATCCGCAATACCGTGGCCGGCGCGACGATCGCGCTCAGTCTGCCAGGGCAGCGGGGTCAGGTTGAACCATGCCGGCGGCGTGTTCCCGCGTGCGGCGCGACCGTTGTCGCGTCCGCGGCGGGCGGCTGCCGGCGCCTCGTGGCGCGGCGCGGTCACCCCTGGGTCAGCGGACCCAGCTCGGCGTGCCACGCCAGCACCTGCGCCACCGCCTGATCCACCGTCATGTCGGAGGTATCGAGCAGCCGCGCATCTTCCGCGGGACGAAGCGGTGCGGCGGCACGGGAACGGTCCCGCGCGTCGCGTGCTTCCAGATCACGCAAAAGGTTTTCGATACTAGCAGAAATTCCCTTATCAATCAATTGTTTATAGCGCCTGCGAGCGCGCGCTTCGACGCTTGCGGTCAGGAACACCTTCAGCCGCGCGTCCGGGAAGATCACCGTGCCCATGTCGCGGCCGTCGGCCACCAGGCCGGGCAGCTTGCGAAAGCCCCGCTGCAGTGCCGTCAACGCATCGCGAACCGGCTGATGGACCGCCAGCGCCGAGGCCCGGTTGCCGATCGCCTCGGCGCGGATGGCCAGGCTGACCTCCTCGCCGGACAGCCAGACCCGGTCCGGGCCGAACTTGACATCGAGGCGGCTCGCCAGGTTTGCAAGGGCCGGCACGTCGCCTTCGTCGACGCCGGCCCGTTCGCTGGCCAGCGCCACCAGACGGTACAACGCCCCGCTGTCGAGCAGATGGAAGCCCAGCGCGTCGGCGACCTTGTGCGCCACGGTTCCCTTGCCGGAGGCCGTTGGCCCGTCGATGGTGACGACTTCAGCGATAGTCATTTCTTATCAAGACAAAAGCAACGATCAATTTCTCGATCTAATTGAGAACCATTATCATTCTTCCATCGGTAGGGAGCGTCGATCCGCGGCTCCCGCAGACCAACGAGGCAATCTACCATGGCAAAAACCCTGTCGTTCGGCATCATGCACCTTGGCATCGCGTTCAGCGTGACCTATGCGCTGACGGGCAGCATTGCCATCAGCGGTGCCTTCACCTTCATCGAACCAGCCGTCAACACGGTGGCCCATTACTTCTTCGACCGCTACTGGGAGCAGCGCGAACGGCGCAAGGCCGCGCAAGCCGCCGCGCCGGATTCCGCGCATTCGTCCGAACGACACGACGCCGGCATGGCGATGGCGCCGGCACAATGAGCCGGTCGCGCTCTCGGCCAAGGCTCAGCCGACCACCTGGCCGAACACGTCGAAATAGTCGGGAAACGTCTTGGCCACGCAGCGCGGATCGTTGATGCGGATCGGCAAGGGGCCGAACGTGGCCAGCGAGAAGCACATCGCCATCCGATGGTCGTCATAGGTATCGATGCCGTCGGGGGGCGTCTGCCACTGCGTCGGCGGGGCGATACGCAGATAGTCCTGGCCCGCCTCGATGTCGGCGCCGAGCTTGCGCAGCTCGGCCGCCATCGCGTCGATGCGGTCGGTCTCCTTGACGCGCCAGCTGCCGATATTGGTCAGCGTGGTCGGACCGTCGGCGAACAGCGCGGCCACCGCCAGCGTCATCGCGGCATCGGGGATATGGTTGCAGTCCAGCGTGATGCCCTGCAGCCGGCCGTCGTCGCGGTCCACGCCGCGCACCTCGATCCAGTTGGCGCCGGCCATCACGTTGGCGCCCATCCGGTTCAGCGCATCGGCGAACTGCACGTCGCCCTGGATGCTGGCCAGCCCCACGCCTTCGACCCGGACCGGGCCGCCGCCGATCGCGCCGGCGGCCAGGAAATACGATGCCGACGAGGCATCGCCCTCGACGAAGATCTCGCCCGGCGAGCGGTAGCGCGCCCGCGCCGGCAGCACGAAGCGCGACCAGCCGTCGCGCTGGACCTCGATGCCGAAGCGCGCCAGCAGATTCAGCGTGATCTCGATATAGGGCTTCGAAATCAGCTCGCCTACCACCTCGATCTCGATGCGGCCGCCCGGCGCGTCGACCAGCGGCAGCGCCATCAGCAGCGCGGTCAGGAACTGGCTCGACACATCGCCGCGCACGCGGATCGGGCCATCGATGCGGCTCGCCGACGGCTGCAGGTGCAACGGCGGATAGCCCTCGTTGCCGAGGTAGTCGATACGTGCGCCGACCTGGCGCAGGCCGTCGACCAGATCGCCGATCGGCCGCTCGTGCATGCGCGGCACGCCCGAGAGCCGATAGTCGCCGCCCTGCAGCGCCAGCGCCGCCGTCAGCGGACGGATCGCGGTACCGGCATTGCCCATGAACAGCTCGGCCGCCTTGACCGGAAACTTGCCCCCGACACCGGTGACAAGATGATCATCGCCATCCTTGCGCCAGTCCACGCCCAGCGTCTTGAGCGCGCCGAGCATCACGCGCGTGTCGTCGGAATCGAGCAGGTCGCGCACCCGGGTCTCGCCCTCGCTGAGCGCTGCCAGCAGCAGCACGCGGTTGGAGATACTCTTCGAGCCGGGAAGACGGACCGTGCCAGCGGCACGGGTGAAAGGGCCAAGCGTCAGATGTTCCATGGTCGGGCTGCGGTCGGTAGGGCTTGCAAGGGGCGGCAAGTGATCGCCGGCTCGGCGGGGATCACGACTCGACGTCGGCCGCGGCGGCACGCTCGGCGCCCCACTGCAGCCGCGCCTGGCTGGCGCGCGCGAACACGCGCTCGAGCGCCTCGCCATTGCCGGCCTCGATCTGCGCCTTCAGGTGCGCCAGCACCGATTGGTAGGTATTGAGTTCGCGCAGCAGCGCGTCGCGGTTGGCCAGGCAGATGTCGCGCCACATCTCGGGCGACGACGCGGCAATCCGCGTGAAGTCGCGAAAGCCGCCGCCCGCGCAGGCGAGCTTGAGCGCCGCGTCCTCGGCATTGGCAACCTGCGCGACCAGCGCGTACGACAGCAGATGCGGCAGGTGGCTGACCGCGGCGAACACCGCGTCGTGCTGCACCGCGGACATGATCTCGCAGACGCCGCCGGCCGTTTCCCACATCGCGCGCACCGCACCGACATCCGCCCGGCTGTTCTCCTGCAACGGGCACAGCACCACCTTCTTGCCGTCGTAGAGATCGTCGAGCGCCGCTTCGACGCCGTTCAGTTCGCGTCCCGCGATCGGATGGGCCGGCACGAACTGCGCGACCTTGTCGCCCAGCGCGGTCTTGGCCGCCATGATCACGTCGGACTTGGTGCTGCCCGCGTCGGTGACGATGGTGCCGGGCTGCAGGTGCGGCTCCAGCGCGTGCAGCAGCGCGAAGGTCTGCGCGACCGGTGCGCACAGCACGATGATGCTGGCGCCCTGCGCGGCATCTTCCAGCGAGGCGGCCCGGTCGATCACGCCAAGGGCAAGCGCGCGTTCCAGCGAGGCGGGCGAACGGCCGACGCCGACCACTTCGCCGACGACACCGGCGCGCTTCAGGGCTCGGGCCAGGGAACCGCCGATCAGGCCGA
>NZ_AMPR02000153.1:0-7348 GCF_000307735.3 Cupriavidus sp. HPC(L)
CCTGCGCGCGCTTGAGCGACAACTGCTGGGCCAGCAGCTCGTCGAACTTGATGCGGACCCACGCCGGATGCGAGCGGTCGATCAGCGCGGCCTCGTCGACCTGCGGCGGCGGCGCATGCAGCAGCCGCAGCGATTCGGCCAGCGGCTGCAGCTTCAACGGCGCCAGCGGCCCGTCCAGCAGCGGCCGCGGCAGCGTCTCCGGCAGCGGCGTGCGCTGCAGCGCCCCGCCGATCGCCTTGCGCAGATAGGCCTGCGAGATGCCGGCGGTGGCCGGGTACACCGGGGTCAGCCGGTCCGGCAGCGGCTCGTCGGGGCCGACCGGACGCACGACCGGATGGATCATCTCGGCGCCGAAGAAGCCGCCGCGGACCTCGCCGCGCACGCGCAGCCGCACGCCCTCGGCCATCTGCCTGGCCTGGCTGCCGTAGAAATTGAGAAAGCGCAGCGTCAGCTCGCCGCTGTCGTCGGCGATGCGCACCACCAGTTGCCGGCGCGGCCGCAGCGTGACCTCGCTCGACACCACCTCGCCCTCGACCTGCACGGCAAAGCCCAGGCCTGCCCGATGCACGGCCTCGCGGATCGGCAGCAGCGTGGTCTCGTCCTCGTAGCGCATCGGCAGATGCAGCACCAGGTCGACGTCGCGCTTCAGGCCGAGCTTGGCGAGCTTGGCCATCGCCGACGACGGCGCGCCGGGCTTGGCGGATTTCGCGGCCGCGGCGGGCTTGGTCGACCTGGACATCGACTTGGACGCCGACTCGGACGCCGACTCGGACGCCGACTTGGGCGTCGACTTGCCGGCCGGCTTGGCCGATTGCGGCTGGGCGTCTGGCTCGGGCGTGCGTTCGCTGGCGGTGACGGGCATCGAGGCGGTGGTCGGCAGGGCGCGGCGGCGCCGCTGGCGTGTCGGATCGGATCGGGGAAAACGGCTGGGCCGTCGGCGCTTTGCGGGCCGCCCCGGCGGAATACCCGCCATCACGGCCAGCGCGGCAAGCCTGGCGGCCGAAGCCTTACAATAGCGGGTCCGCTGATTGTACCCATGCCTGCGCCGCGCGCTCCAGGCGCCACTGGCGGTTCCCCAACCTGCTGCCGTCCCGTTTCGTATGCGCCGGCCTCGTTTCGAGGCGCCGGCCCCTGTCCTTTTATGCTGACGCTGTCCGATTTCGATTTTCCGCTGCCGCCCGAACTGATCGCCCAGACGGCGCTGCCCGACCGCAGCGCGAGCCGGCTGCTGGTCGTGCGGACCGGCGCGGACGGCGCCACGGAGCTCGACGACCGGGCCTTCGCGGACCTGACCGACTATCTGCGCCCGAACGACCTGCTGGTGTTCAACGACACCCGCGTGATCAAGGCCCGCTTCTTCGGCCAGAAGGCCAGCGGCGGCAAGGTCGAGGTGCTGGTCGAGCGCGTGCTCGACAACGACACGGTGCTGGCCCAGGTACGCGCCTCGAAGACGCCGGCCGAGGGCAGCACGCTGCGGCTGGCCGATGCCTTCGATGTCACGGTCGGCCCGCGCGTGGACCAGTTCTTCACGCTGCGCTTTCCCGAGCCGGCGCTGGACCTGATCGAGCGCTTCGGCCGGCTGCCGCTGCCGCCGTATATCACGCACGATCCCGACGCCTACGACGAGACGCGCTATCAGACCGTCTATGCCCGTCATCCGGGCGCGGTGGCGGCGCCGACGGCCGGGCTGCATTTCGACGACGCGCTGTTCGCGCGGCTCGACGCCCACGGCGTGCGGCGCGCCTTCCTGACGCTGCATGTGGGCGCCGGCACCTTCCAGCCGGTGCGCACCGAGAACCTGGCCGAACACAAGATGCACTCGGAGTGGTACGCGATCTCCGAGGAACTGGCGCAGGCGGTGCGCGACACCCGCGCCGCCGGCGGCCGTGTGATCGCGGTCGGCACCACCTCGCTGCGCGCGCTGGAATCGGCCGCGACGCCCGAGGGCGAGCTGGTGGCCGGCAGCGGGGACACCGACATCTTCATCACGCCGGGCTACCGCTTCAGGCTGGTCGACGCGCTGATCACCAACTTCCACTTGCCCAAGTCGACGCTGCTGATGCTGGTGTCCGCGCTGGCCGGCATCGAGCCGATCCGCGTCGCCTATCGCCATGCGGTCGAGCAGCGCTATCGCTTCTTCAGCTATGGCGACGCGATGCTGCTGCAGCGCCAGCGCTGAGCCGCCGGCACGCCTTGCCCCAACGAATCTCCGCCACCGCTACCCCATGCTCCAATTCGAACTGCTCACCACCGATGGCAACGCCCGCCGCGGCCGTGTCACCCTGAACCACGGCGTGGTCGAGACGCCGATCTTCATGCCGGTCGGCACCTATGGCTCGGTCAAGGCGATGTCGCCGCTGGAGCTGAACGAGATCGGCGCGCAGATCATCCTCGGCAATACCTTCCATCTGTGGCTGCGGCCCGGGCTCGAGGTCATCGACACCCACCAGGGCCTGCACCGCTTCATCGGCTGGGACAAGCCGATCCTGACGGACTCGGGCGGCTTCCAGGTGTTCTCGCTGGGCGAGCTGCGCAAGATCACCGAGGACGGCGTGACCTTCGCCTCGCCGGTCAACGGCGACAAGCTGTTCCTGTCGCCGGAGATCTCGATGCAGATCCAGCGCACGTTGAACTCGGACATCGTGATGCAGTTCGACGAATGCACGCCGTACGAGATCGAGGGCCGGCCGGCCACGCACGAGGAGGCCGCGCGCTCGATGCGGATGAGCCTGCGCTGGGCCAAACGCTCGCGCGACGAGTTCGAGCGGCTGGCCAACCCCAACGCGTTGTTCGGCATCGTCCAGGGCGGCATGTTCGAGGACCTGCGCGACGAGTCGCTGGCCGGGCTGTCGGAGCTCGGTTTCCATGGCCTGGCGATCGGCGGGCTGTCGGTCGGCGAGCCCAAGGAAGACATGATGCGGGTGCTCGAACACGTCGGCCCGCGGCTGCCGGCGGACAAGCCGCACTATCTGATGGGCGTGGGCACGCCCGAGGACCTGGTGGCGGGGGTGGCGTCCGGCGTCGACATGTTCGACTGCGTGATGCCCACCCGCAACGCGCGCAACGGCTGGCTGTTCACGCGCTACGGCGACGTCAAGATCAAGAACGCCGCGCACCGCAACGATCCGCGCCCGCTGGACGAAAGCTGCGCCTGCTACACCTGCCGCAATTTCTCGCGGGCCTATCTGCACCATCTGCACCGCGTCGGAGAAATTCTGGGCGCGCGGCTCAATACGATCCACAATCTGTATTACTACCTGCAGTTGATGCGCGAAATCCGCGAGGCGATCGAGCAGCACCGCTTCGACGCCTTCCGCCGCCAGTTCGCCGCCGACCGGGCGCGCGGCACGCAGTAGACGGGCCTGCCGGCCCTGCCGCCGGCCGTGCGAGACGGGGCTGTCCGGGCGGGCGAAGAAGCGCCTGAACCGGCCGAAGCGGGTGATAGAATGCCCGATTCCTTGAATGTAATTTGTGACGGAGAAGCAACGTGCTGATTTCGAACGCATTTGCCCAGGCCACCGGCGGAGCCGGCGGCGCGGCGGGTGGCCTGATGAGTTTCCTGCCGATCATCCTGATGTTCGCGGTGCTGTGGTTCATCATGATCCGCCCGCAGATGAAGCGGCAGAAGGAAGCGAAGGCGATGCTGGAAGCGCTGGCCAAGAACGACGAAGTCGTGACCGCCGGCGGCATCCTGGGCCGGATCACCAAGGTCAACGAGCAGTATGTGACGCTGGAAATCGCCGAAGGCACCGAGATCACGGTGCAGAAGAACGCCGTCACCGCGGTGCTGCCGAAGGGTTCGCTCAAGGCGCTCTGAGCCCCTCGCTCTCTTACGCCTTGCGGCTTGGCCGCAAGGTTCCGGCACGCCGCCAATAGCGTGCCCGCACAGCCGCCTGGCCCCGCCCCGGGAAGTCTCCGGTCGGGCCAGGCGGCTGTTTGCCAACCGGTTGCCAGCGCGGCACGCCCGCGGATTCCCGTCCGCGCGCCGCGCCGGCCGTAGCAAGACCGTAGAAAGACTGGCCGAAGATGAATCGCTATCCGCTTTGGAAATACCTCGTGATCCTGGTGGCGCTTGCCATCGGCATCATCTATACGCTGCCCAACTTCTTCGGCGAGGCGCCTGCGGTGCAGGTCTCGTCGGGCAAGGCCACCGTCAAGGTCGATCTGGCGATGCAGAAGCAGATCGAGCAGGTGCTGGCGCAGAACGGCTTGCAGCCCGACGGCGTGTTCTTCGACGTGTCGGGACAGTCCGGCTCGGTCAAGGCGCGCTTTCGCACCACCGACGAACAGCTGCGCGCCAAGGACGTACTGTCGCGCGCGCTGAACCCCGATCCCGCCGACCCGACCTATGTGGTCGCGCTGAACCTGCTGTCCGGCTCGCCGAAGTGGCTGACGTCGCTGCATGCGCTGCCGATGTACCTGGGCCTGGACCTGCGCGGCGGCGTGCACTTCCTGCTGCAGGTCGACATGAAGGGCGCGGTCGACAAGAAACTCGACAGCCTGGCCGGCGATGCGCGCACGGTGCTGCGCGACAAGGGCATCCGCCACGGCGGCGTGGACCGCAACGGCGACCGTGTGACCGTGCGCTTCAACAATGCCGAGGACGCCAACCGCGCCCGCGGCGTGCTGGCCGACACCATGCCGGACCTGACCTTCGCGATGGACGGCAACAACGTGGTCGGTACCTTCACCGAAGTGGCGCGCCGCGCGGTGCAGGACGCCGCCGTGAAGCAGAACATCACCACGCTGCACAACCGCGTCAACGAGCTGGGCGTGGCCGAGCCGGTGATCCAGCAGCAAGGCGCCGAGCGCATCGTGGTGCAGCTGCCGGGCGTGCAGGACACCGCCAAGGCCAAGGACATCATCGGCCGTACCGCCACGCTGGAGGCCCGCCTGGTCGATCCGGACGCGCCGCGCAGCCCGCGCCAGGGCGATCCGATCCCGTTCGGCAGCGAGCTGTTCCTGCATGGCAACGGCGCCCCGGTGGTGCTGAAGAAGCAGGTGATCTTCACCGGCGACCGCATCGAAAGCGCATCGGCCGGCTTCGACCAGAACCAGCGCCCGTCGGTCAACATCAAGCTCGACGCCCAGGGCGGCCGCGTGCTGCGCGACGTCTCCCGCGAGAACATCGGCAAGCCGATGGGCATCGTGCTGTTCGAGAAGGGCAAGGGCGAAGTGCTGACGGTGGCGACGATCCAGTCCGAACTGGGCTCGAGCTTCCAGATCACCGGCTCGTACTCGACCGAGGCCGCCAACGACCTCGCGCTGCTGCTGCGCGCCGGCTCGCTGGCCGCGCCGATGGAGATCATCGAGGAACGCACGATCGGCCCGTCGCTGGGCGCCGACAACATCGAGAAGGGCTTCGACTCGGTGGCCTACGGCTTTGCCGCGATCGCCGTGTTCATGGTGCTGTACTACCTGCTGTTCGGCGTGTTCTCGGTGATCGCGCTGGGCGTCAACCTGCTGCTGCTGATCGCGGTGCTGTCGATGCTGCAGGCCACGCTGACGCTGCCCGGCATCGCGGCCATCGCGCTGGTGCTCGGCATGGCGATCGACGCCAACGTGCTGATCAACGAGCGCATCCGCGAGGAACTGCGCGCCGGCGCGTCGCCGCAGATGGCGATTGCGGTCGGCTTCGACCGCGCCTGGGCGACGATCCTGGACTCGAACGTGACCACGCTGATCGCCGGCCTGGCGCTGCTGGCCTTCGGTTCGGGCCCGGTGCGCGGCTTCGCGGTGGTGCACTGCCTGGGCATCCTGACGTCGGTGTTCTCGGCGGTGTTCTTCAACCGCGGCCTGGTCAACCTCTGGTACGGCCGCAAGAAGAAGCTGCAGAGCGTGTCGATCGGCCAGATCTGGAAGCCCGGCCCGGACAACAAGGGCACCGTGGCCAACAAGTGAGCCAAATCAGCGCAATGAGCGCCAGCCGCGCGCGGCCCTGCCCCGCGGCTGCGCTCTGAACACGAAACACCCGAACGCAGCACGCTGCAGCAGATACAGGATTCACCATGGAATTCTTCCGCATCCGGCGCGACATTCCGTTCATGAAGCACGCGTTGATCTTCAACGTGATTTCCTTCGTGACGTTCTTCGCCGCCGTCTTTTTCCTCTGGCAGAAGGGCCTGCACCTGTCGATCGAGTTCACCGGCGGCACGGTGATGGAGGTCAGCTACCAGCAACCGGCCGATCTGGAACGGATCCGCGGCCAGGTCGGCAAGCTGGGCTACACCGACGTGCAGGTGCAGAACTTCGGCACCTCGCGCGACGTGATGATCCGGCTGCCGCTGCAGAAGGGCGCCGACGGCAAGCCGATCAGCTCCGCGCAACAGAGCGAGCAGGTGATGGGCGCGCTCAAGGCGGTCTCGCCCGACGCCAACCTGCAGCGCGTCGAATTCGTCGGCCCGCAGGTCGGCCGGGAGCTGGCCACCGACGGCATGCTGGCGCTGCTGTGCGTGATCGCCGGCATCATGATCTACCTGTCGATCCGCTTCGAATGGAAGTTCGCGGTGGCAGGCATCATCGCCAACCTGCACGACATCGTGATCATCCTGGGCTTCTTCGCCTTCTTCCAGTGGGAATTCTCGCTGTCGGTACTGGCGGCCGTACTCGCGGTGCTCGGTTATTCGGTCAACGAGTCGGTGGTGATCTTCGACCGGATCCGCGAGAACTTCCGCAAGTACCGCAAGATGAACACCCACGAGGTCATCGACAACGCGATCACCAGCACGATCTCGCGGACCATCATCACGCACGGCTCGACCGAGATGATGGTGCTGTCGATGTTCTTCTTCGGCGGCCCGACGCTGCACTACTTCGCGCTGGCGCTGACCGTGGGCATCCTGTTCGGCATCTATTCGTCGGTGTTCGTCGCCGCGGCGCTTGCCATGTGGCTGGGCGTCAAGCGCGAGGACCTGATCAAGGGCGAAAAGAAGGCCGGCGGGGCCGACCGCGACGACCCGAACTACGGCGCGCAGGCATGACGTGCCGGTGGTAAGGAAGCACGCATAAAAAACGGGGCTCAGGCCCCGTTTTTTTATGCTCCAGCGTACCGCTCACCGGCTGTGTCCGCCCTCTCCCCCTCAGGGGGAGAGGGATTGGGGAGAGGGGGCGGTTTCCAACCACAGTGGCAACACCAGCGGCCGCTGCCCTCTCCCCTGCCCCTCTGCCGCAAGCGGGAGAGGGGAGAAAACCCGCGGGATGGCAACCGCTTCTCTTCCTGCCGATCCCCTTCCCTCAGAACTGCTCGATCCAGATCGCCAGCCGGTCGGCGCCGAACTCGGTCGAGGCCGGCGCCAGGCGCGAGACGATCGTGTTGCCGTCGCGCAGCATCTGCAGCGCATTGCCGCTG
>NZ_AMPR02000152.1:0-7400 GCF_000307735.3 Cupriavidus sp. HPC(L)
GAAGCGCAGCGGCCGGGCCTGCACGCCGTGGTCGGCGCAGCGCGCCGGCGGCGCGATGCCGTAGGCGCGCAGCTTGTCGCGGCCCTCGGCGGTGATCCAGTCGGTGGTCCACGCCGGCGCCAGCACGGTGCGGATCTTCCACGGGCCCAGCTCCGCCCGGTCGAGCGCGCGGCCGATGTCCTCGGCGATCTCCGCCATCGCGGGGCAGCCTGAATAGGTCGGCGTGATCACGATCTCTAGCGCGCCGTCATCGGCCACCGCCACCTCGCGCAGGATGCCCAGGTCGCGGATCGACACCACGGGGATCTCGGGATCGGGCACGGCTTCGAGCACCGTCCACGCGCGGGCCACGCGGGCGGCGTGCGCCGGCGCGTCGGCATCGGCGTACGGCGCATGCACGCGGGTATCGGAGTGGGTCAGCGTGGCTGGCATGGGGTTTGGTCTCGATGCGCGCGGCGTCCGGCGTTACCAGTGCGCGCCGGGATGGGCGCGGGCCAGGCTCTGCATCTGCGCCAGCAGATAGCTCATATGCTCGGAGTGCAGGCCCTGCTTGCCGGTCGACACGAAGGCGGTGGCGGCGGGCAGCGTCAGCGTGGCCTCCGCGACGGTCTGCTCGACGGTGGCCTGCCAGGCGGGCCGCAACTCCGCCGTCGGCACCGCGATGCCCTGCGCTGCCGCTTGCTGCTCGACCGGATCCGCCGCGAAGCATTCGTTCATATAGGGCAGCAGATGGTCCAGCGCGCGCTGGGTGCGCGCGTGCGATTCCTCCGTGCCGTCGCCCAGCCGCACCAGCCAGTCGGCGCCGTGGTGCAGGTGGTAGCGCGCTTCCTTGATCGACTTCGACGCGATCGCCGCCAGGCCGGCATCGCGGCTGGCTTCGAGTGCGCCCCACAGCTCGACCATCAGCGCGCTGTACAGGAAGTTGCGCACGATGGTGACGGCGTAATCCCGGTCCGACGAGGCAGTCCCTGCCAGCGGCCCGCTGTGCGGCAACTCCAGCAGCGTCCAGTTGCGGAATTCGCGCTCGCCCCGCCAGTAGGCGTAGTCGTCCTCGTGGCGGGCCCGGCCGGTCAGTTCGGCCTCCAGTTCGCCGGCGCGCGCATAAAGCAGGCGCGCCTGGCCGATCAGGTCCAGGCTGATATTGGCCAGCGCGATGTCCTCTTCCAGCACCGGGCCGTGGCCGCACCATTCGGCGTTGCGCTGGCCGAGGATCAGCGCGTTGTCGGCGAGCCGCAGCACGTACTGCCATCCGGCGGTGCGCGAGAGCGGCAGGCTCGCCAGCAGCGGCGACGTGGGGGAACTGAGCGTGGCGGTCATGCGCGGCCCTTGTTACATATGGTTGACTTCATCGGGCAGCTGATAGAAGGTCGGATGCCGGTAGATCTTGTCGGCCATCGGGTCGAACAGCTCCGCCTTCTCGTCGGGCACGCTGGCGGTGATCGCCGACGACGGCACCACCCAGATCGACACGCCTTCCTGCCGCCGCGTATAGACGTCGCGCGCCATGCGCAGCGCCTGGTGCGCGTCGGCGGCATGCAGGCTGCCGCAATGCTTGTGTTCGAGGCCCTGCTTGCTGCGGACGAATACTTCCCACAGCGGCCATTCCTTTTGCGTCATCTTGCTGGTCTCCTGTCGGCCGGCTTGCTGGAGCGCTCGGCTCAGGCCGCTGCGCGGGCTTGGGCCGCCTCGCGCCGCGCCACCTTGGCGGCGTGGGCCAGCGCGGCCTCGCGTACCCAGGCGCCGTCCTCGTGCGCCTTGACGCGCGTCGCCAGCCGTTCGCGGTTGCACGGGCCGTCGCCGTTGATGACCCGCCAGAACTCGTCCCAGTCCAGCGGGCTATAGTCATAGTGGCCGCGTTCCTCGTTCCAGCGCAGGCCCGGGTCCGGCAGCGTGACGCCGAGGACCTTGGCCTGCTCGACGGTCGCATCGACGAATTTCTGGCGCAGATCGTCGTTGGAGATCCGCTTGATGCCCCAGGCCATCGTCTGCGCGCTGTTGGTCGACGCCGCATCGGGCGGGCCGAACATCATCAGCACCGGAAACCACCAGCGGTTGACCGCGTCCTGCACCATCTCGCGCTGCGCATCGGTGCCGCGCATCATCGCCAGCAGCGCGTCGAAGCCCTGGCGCTGGTGGAACGACTCTTCCTTGCAGATGCGGATCATCGCCCGGGCGTACGGACCGTAGGAGCAGCGGCACAGCGGGATCTGGTTCATGATCGCCGCGCCGTCAACCAGCCAGCCGATCACGCCGACGTCGGCCCAGGTCAGCGTCGGGTAGTTGAAGATCGACGAGTACTTCGCCTTGCCGCGATGCAGGGCATCGACCATCTCGTCGCGCGAGGTGCCCAGCGTCTCGGCCGCCGAATACAGATAGAGACCGTGGCCGCCTTCGTCCTGCACCTTGGCCAGCAGGATCGCCTTGCGCTTGAGCGACGGCGCGCGCGTGATCCAGTTGCCCTCGGGCAGCATGCCGATGATCTCGGAATGCGCGTGCTGCGAAATCTGGCGGACCAGCGTCTTGCGGTAGGCGGCCGGCATCCAGTCCTGCGGCTCGATCTTGCCGTCCGCGGCCAGGCGCGCGTCGAACGCGGCCTGGGCCTCGGCATCGTCGATGGGGCTGGCGCCTTCGCTGGCCGCGCGCGGCGTGCCGGCCGGCAGCGGCGGTTGGGGCAGATCCAGGCTTTGGGTGTACATGACGCCTCCTCTGGCGGGTCTCGGCCATGCAAGGGCCGAGCGGTAGGAAGCATTATATATAAACCGACCGTTCGGTCAATTAATTGGCGGGCGCCGCAAGGCCGCTCCGATACGGCTTGCGATCAGGATTCGGGAACGAAGCGCACGTGTCCGCTGCGCAGCACGATGTTGCGCGAACGGGTCAGCTCGAACAGCGACTGGGCGATGCTTTCGATGCGCGGCCGGTGGTCGGTGAAGGCGCGTACGAGATCTTCCTCGCGAGGCGAGCGTGCGCCGAAGTGCGACTCGAGCGCTTCGGCGGTAATCGAATAACGGGACGGTTGACCGTTGACGGTGGCGGGACACGACAGCGTCAGGCTGGCTGCGCAGTAGGTGGGGACGCTGCTGGGAAACAGGATCTCAGACATGGCGTGCCTCGGCCGAAAGAGACGGGGGTCACGACCATTCTAGGATATCGGGCGGCACACGCCAGCCGGGCGCCTCGGCGGCCGACGGTTCCGTGCCCGGGTTTGCGCCGCGCCTCCGGGAGCGAGTACCCGCTTACTTCGCGGTATTGCGTCTGCTGCGTTGCAGCAACCGTTCGCCGACACAGACGGACAGCTGTCGTCCTTGGCCGCAGGATGTGGACGAAAAAAAACCCGCGCAGGTTGTGCGCGGGCTGGAATCCACCGAGGTGGTGGAGGAGACAGACTTCACTATACGCGGCTTGTTGCGACGCACCAAGGTCTGCATACCAAAAAACCCGAAGGCGGCCGCAATCGGCACGATTTTGTTGTGTCGGTGCAACAGTCATCTGTCCCCATGCACCTTCAGCCACTGCCGTCAATGGAAGAAGAGATAGGCGATGCCAATGGCGGCGACCAGCCCGACCCCATCGGCGAACAGCGCGCAGCCCAGCGCATGCCGGGTTCGGCGCACATTGACGCTGCCGAAGTAGACCGCCAGCACATAGAAGGTGGTTTCGGTCGATCCCTGGATGATCGCCGCCAGCTTGCCCTGGAAGGAGTCGACGCCGTAGGTCGTCATCACGTCGACCATCAGGCCGCGGGCGCCGGCGCCGGACAATATCTTCATCAGGCCGACCGGCAGCGCCGGCACGAAGTCGGTGTTCAGTCCGAGGCTCGCGATGCCCGCCGCCAGGGCCTGCATCAGCCAGTCCATGCCGCCGCTGGCGCGGAACAGCCCGATCGCGACCAGGATCGCGACCAGATAAGGAATGATCTGCACCGCCACGCCGAAGCCTTCCTTGGCGCCGTCGACGAAGGACTCGTAGACGTTGACCCGCCGCACGGCCCCGCACAACAGGAACAGCACGATCAGTCCGAGGATGAAGAGGCTGCCGGCCAGCGCGGTGACGGTGTCGACCTGCGGCGCCGGCGCATGGCGCAGCCACACCGCCAGACCGCCGAGCGCGGCCACGATGGTCAGCAACGTGCCCAGGATCGCGGGTTTGAGCAGATTGAGCCGCTGCGTCCAGGCCACGGCGACCAGGCCGGCCAGGCACGACACGCCTGTTGCCAGCAGCGTCGGCAGGAAGATGTCGGCGGCATTGAAGCCGACCAGCCCTTGCTTCAGCGCGACCGCCTGCCGCATCGCGATCACCGAGGTCGGAATCAGCGTCAGCCCCGCGGTATTGAGCACGATGAACATGATCTGCGCATTGGTCGCGGTGTCGGGCTTGTCGTTCAGCGTCTGCAGCTCCCGCATCGCGTTCAGGCCCAGCGGCGTCGCGGCGTTGTCGAGCCCCAGCATATTGGCCGAAACGTTCATCATCATCGCGCCCTGCGCGGGATGGCCTTGCGGAACCCCGGGAAACAGGTGGCGCAGCACCGGATTGACGACGCGCGCAAAGCCCTGCACCACGCCGCCACGCTCGCCGATCCGCATGATGCCTAGCCACAGCGCCATGATGCCGGCCAGGCTCAGCGAGATTTCGAAGGCGGTGCGGGCGCTGTCGAACAGGCTCGCCAGCATGGCCGGAAAGATGGCGGTATCGCCATGCGCCAGCCGCACGCAGCCAATGGCGAAGGCGGACAGGAAAAAGGACAGCCAGACCAGGTTCAATGCCATGGGCGTGGTGGCAAATTAGCGGCGGACGGGGCGGAGCGGGGGCGCGGCCCGCAGGACGAGCCGCAAGGACGGGCGCGTGTCGCGCAAGGCGCCTATCATAGCGCGCCGCTTGCTGCGGCCTGTGGCGTGGCGGCCTCGTCAGTCGGTTGCCGGCTGGGGAGCCTGGGCCAGGGCCGCGCCCCGCTTGGCCAGCAGCTTGCGCAGGATCGAGCGATGGCAGCGCTGTTCGTCCTCGCAATAGCAGCCGATCGCAAAATCGGTCTGGTGTGACAGCGCGGCCAGCAGGTCGAGCGTGCGGCTGGCTTCGGGCTCCGCCATCTCGGCCTGGAAGCGCCGCTCAAAATGGCGCCAGGCCTTGTCGTCCTGCTCATGCTGGGCGTGCTTGGCCTCGGCAACCAGTTCGGGGGACGGTGACAGCAGCGGGAACCAGACATCGTAGAAGTCCCGGCTCGCGTATTCGCTGCGCGGCACGCCGCGGGGCGGCCGGCGTACCGTGCCGATCCGCAGCCCTTCACCGGCGCTGCGTGGGGTTCCGAGCCTGACGATGTGGACGGCCATGGCGGGCGCTCCTGTCTTGGCGATGCGTGCGGTGTAGGCAAACGGCCGGCGCGGCGGCGCGCAATGAAGACCCGCCCGCCGCCACGGCATCGACGAAGCGTCAGGCGGTTGCCGCCGGCTCCAGCCCCAGTTCCCGAATCATGGTCTCCCGCATCACGAACTTCTGCACCTTGCCGGTGACCGTCATCGGCATGTCGTCGACGAAACGAACATAACGCGGGATCTTGTAGTGGGCAATCTGATCCCGGCAGAACTCACGGATCTCGTCCTCGGTGGCGCTCTGCCCGGGTTTGAGCACGATCCACGCGCACAGCTCCTCGCCATACTTCGGATCGGGCACGCCGAACACCTGCACCGCCTGCACCTTCGGATGGCGGAACAGGAATTCCTCGATCTCGCGCGGATACAGATTCTCGCCGCCGCGGATCACCATGTCCTTGACCCGGCCGACGATATTGCAATAGCCCTGCTCGTCGATCGTCGCCAGGTCGCCGGTATGCATCCAGCCGTCGCGAATCGCCTCGCGCGTGCGCGCGTCGTCCTCCCAATAGCCCAGCATCACCGAATAGCCGCGGGTGCACAGCTCGCCGGTGGCCCCGACCGGCACGACCTGTCCGGTTTCGTCGACGATCTTGCACTGCAGATGCGGCTGGACCCGGCCGACCGTCGCCACGCGCTTTTCCAGCGGATCGTCGGTCGCGCTCTGGAAGGAGACCGGGCTGGTCTCCGTCATGCCGTAGGCAATGGTGACTTCGGCCATATGCATGTCCTTGACCACGCGCTTCATCACCTCGATCGGGCACGGCGCGCCGGCCATGATGCCGGTGCGCAGCGAGGTGAAGTCGAATTTCGTGAAGTCGGGGTGGTCCAGCTGGGCGATGAACATCGTCGGCACGCCGTGCAGCGCGGTGCAGCGTTCCTCGTGTACGGCCTGCATGGTCGCCAGCGGGTCGAAGGCCTCGCCGGGGAAGATCATGCGCGCGCCGACGCTGACGCAGGCCAGCACCGACAGGACCATGCCGAAGCAGTGGTACAGCGGCACCGGGATGCACAGCGAATCGCGCTCGGTCAGACGCATCGCCATCGCCACGTAGCGGCCGTTGTTCACCACGTTGTGGTGCGTCAGCGTGGCGCCCTTGGGGTTGCCGGTGGTCCCGCTGGTGAACTGGATATTGATCGGGTCGTGCGGGGCGAGCGCCGAACCGATGGCGTCCAGCCGGGCGATATCCGGCGCGGACAGCACTTCGGCATAGCGAACCATGCCGGCGGTGTCTTCTTCGCCCATGCGCACCACCCATTGCAGTGCGGGCAGCCGTGCCGCGCGCAGTGTGCCCGGCTGGCTGTCGGCCAGTTCCGGCGCCAGCTTCTGCAGCATCTCGATATAGTTGCTCGTCTTGAAGCGCGCGGCGGTGATCAGCATCCGGACGCCGGCCTTGTTCAGCGCGTACTCGAGCTCGGCCAGCCGGTAGGCCGGATTGATATTGACCAGGATCGCGCCGATGCGGGCGGTGGCGAATTGGGTCACCAGCCACTCCTGCCGGTTCGGCGACCAGATGCCGACGCGGTCGCCGCGCGCGATGCCGCGCGCCAGCAGGCCGGTGGCCAGGCGGTCGACCTGCTCGCTGAACTGGCGCCAGGTCCAGCGGATTCCCTGCTCGCGGAAGACGACGGCTTCCGCGTCCGGGTGGGCCGCCGCCGTGGCGGCCAGCAATTCGGCGATGGTCTGGTCCGACAGCGGCACGTCGGTGGCGCCAGTGACCAGCGACAGGCCGGCGTTCGGGATCAGCGTCATGGTTGTCTCCTTCGACTGATTGACTGAATCGTAGTCAGGGGTGCTTCTCTTATAGGTATGGGGCGCCAGCTTAGGCGAAGCGTTCCGCCGATGCTGTCACCGGTGCGACATTTGTTGCCTTTGAAGCACTTCAAGGTCGAATTCGGGTTTTTACTTAATTTGCTTGCCTTCGGCGGCGCCCTCCCTTAATATTCGCCCCCTCGCAGCCGAACGGCGGCGGGGTTGATGGGGAAGGCGAAGGCACTGCGGTGCTGGAGCGGCAGCAAAAAAGTGCTGACAACCTG
>NZ_AMPR02000151.1:0-7415 GCF_000307735.3 Cupriavidus sp. HPC(L)
CCCGAGCGCGATCCGCTGGCCACGCTGGGGCTCGCGCTCAAGGGCGGGCCGGTGACGATCCGCGAGGTGCTGCCCGATTCGGCCGCCGAACGCGCCGGCCTGCGCGCCGGCGACCGCGTGCTGGCGTGGCAGGGCGAGCCTATCCGGCAGGCCGATCAGCTGATCCGCGCGGTGCGCGCCAATCCGGGCGCGCAGGCGACGCTGTCGATCGAGCGTGAAGGCAGCACGCTGCAGGTGCCGGTCAAGGTCGACGCGGTGCCGGACGACAGCGAAGGGGCGCAGCAGAAGACGAAGGAGGGCGGCGGCAAGGCGGCGACCGCCGGCAAGCTCGGCGCGGCGCTGACGCAGGCCGTGCAGATGGAGACCGTGCGCGATGCCCCGCTGCAGGCGCTGGCCCGTGCCGGACAGCAGGTATGGGACACCAGCGTGCTGTCGCTCAAGCTGCTCGGCCGCATGCTGATCGGCCAGGCTTCGCTGCAGAACCTCAGCGGTCCGCTGACCGTCGCCGATTACGCCGGCAAGGCCGCGAACCTCGGCTGGCAACCGTTCGTCGGCTTCCTGGCGCTGGTCAGCGTCAGCCTCGGCGTATTGAATTTGTTACCCATTCCGGTATTGGACGGGGGGCATTTGCTGTATTATTGCGTTGAATTTTTGACTGGCAGGCCCGTTCCAGACCACTGGCAGGCTGTGCTGCAGAAGGTCGGCATTGCCTGCATCTTGCTCCTGACTTCGCTCGCCTTGTTCAACGACGTCAGCCGCCTGTTTCTCGCGCGCAGCTAGAATCCGGTGCGCAACGACGTAGCGGCGTGCCGCGGCACCGGCCACGGCGACCGTTGCGGACCTCGTCGCGAGGCCGCCCGGCGAAGCATCAGAGCCCAATCCTGCATGGAATCAAAGAGGGGATCAAGATTGATCAGACATAAGCGCATCTCGCTTAGCATGCTGGCGAGTGCCATCATCGCGGCCTGGGCACCGGCGGGCTGGGCCGCGGATCCGTTTGTGGTCAGGGATATTCGGGTAGAAGGGCTGCAACGGGTCGAACCCGGTACGGTCTTCGGCTATCTGCCAGTCAAGGTAGGCGAGACCTTCACCGACGACAAGGGCGCCGACGCGATCCGCGCGCTCTACAACACCGGCTTCTTCAAGGACGTACAGATCCGCGCCGAGGACGGCGTGCTGGTGGTCCATGTCGAGGAACGCCCGGCCATCTCGCAGCTCGAGTTCGTTGGCATCAAGGAATTCGACAAGGACACGCTGCGCCGTTCGCTGCGGGCCGTCGGCGTGGCCGAGGCGCGCTACTACGACCGCGCGCTGATCGACAAGGCCGAGCAGGAACTGAAGCGCCAGTACGTCGCGCGCGGTTACTACGCCGCCGAGGTGCAGACGACGATCACGCCGGTGGACCGCAATCGCGTCTCCGTCGTGTTCAACGTCGACGAAGGCCCGATCGCCAAGATCCGGCAGATCAATATCGTCGGCAACAAGGCCTTCAAGGAAGGCACGCTGCGCGACGAGATGCAGCTGTCGACGCCGAACTGGCTGTCCTGGTACACCAAGAACGACCTGTACTCGAAGCAGAAGCTGACGGCCGACCTCGAAGCGCTGCGCTCGTTCTACCTGAACCGCGGCTATCTCGAGTTCGCGATCGAATCGACCCAGGTGTCGATCACGCCGGACAAGAAGGACATCTACCTGACGCTGAACATCAAGGAAGGCGACCAGTACAAGGTGTCCGACATCCGCCTGGCGGGCGAGCTGCTCGGCAAGCAGGAAGAAATGGAGAAGCTGCTGACCCTGAAGAAGGGCGACATCTTCTCGTCGGAAAAGCTGACGCAGAGCACCAAGGCCATCACCGACCTGATGGGCACCTACGGCTATGCGTTCACGACGATCAATCCGCAGCCGCAGATCGACCGCGAGAAGCGCGAGGTCGCGCTGACGCTGATGGTCGACCCGGGCCGCCGCGTCTACGTGCGCCGCGTCAACGTGGTCGGCAACAGCAAGACGCGTGACGAGGTGGTGCGCCGCGAGATGCGCCAGATGGAAAGCTCGTGGTTCGACAGCGAGAAGCTGACGCAATCGCAGGCCCGCATCAACCGCACCGGCTACTTCACCGACACCAACATCACCACCGAGGACGTGCCCGGCGCGCCCGACCAGGTCGATGTGAACGTCAACGTCACCGAGAAGCCGACTGGCCAGATCAGCCTGGGCATGGGCTTCTCGTCGACCGACAAGCTCGTGCTGCAGGCCGGCCTGCGCCAGGACAACGTGTTCGGTTCGGGTACCAGTCTGGGCCTGGACGTCAACACCGCGAAGTCGTTCCGCACGATTGCCCTGACGCAGTACGACCCGTATTTCACCGTCGACGGCATCAGCCGCTCCACCGACATCTACTACCGGACCTCGCGCCCGCTGTACTACATCGGCGACCAGGACTACCGGATCGTGTCGACCGGCGGCGGCTTCAAGTTCGGCGTGCCGTTCTCCGAGAACGACACGGTGTTCTTCGGCATCGGCTACGAGCGGACCGAGCTGACGGTGTCGAACAACACGCCGATCCAGTACCAGCGCTGGGTGCGCGAGAACGGCGACGTCACCAACAACTTCCCGTTCACGATCGGCTGGGCGCGCGACCGCCGCGACAGCGCGCTGATCCCGACCAAGGGCCCGTACACGCAGGCCAACCTTGAAGTCGGCCTGCCCGGCATCGGCGACACGCAGTACTACCGCGCCACGCTGCAGCAGCAGTACTACTATCCGCTGTCGAAGGCGTTCACGCTGGCATTCAACGGCGAAATCGCCTACGGTCACGGCTATGCCGGCAAGGACTTCCCGGTCTTCAAGTACTTCTACGCCGGCGGTATCGGCTCGGTGCGCGGCTACCAGACCAGCACGCTGGGCCCGAAGGACCAGAACGGCAACCCGATCGGTGGCGCGTCGAAGGTGATCGGCAACGTCGAATTCATCTTCCCGCTGCCGGGCTCCGGCGTGGACCGCACGCTGCGGCTCTTTACGTTCTTTGATTTCGGTAACGTGTACCAGGAAGGCGAGGCGCCGCGCTTCAGCGACCTGCGGTATTCGACCGGTCTCGGCCTGTCGTGGCTGTCGCCGATCGGTCCGCTGAAGGTCAGCGTGGGCTTCCCGCTCAAGCGCGAAGAGGGCGACCGCACCCAGCGCTTCCAGTTCCAGATCGGTACCGCGTTCTGACAGAGGTCGATTCATGAAAAATACAACCCGCATCATCCAGTCGTTCGCCGTCGCCGCCGCAGCGGCGGCCGCGCTGACGGTGGCCGCGCCCGCCGGCGCGCAGGAAACCCGCATTGCCGCCGTCAATTCCGAACGCATCCTGCGCGATTCGCAGCCGGCCAAGCAGGCTCAGGTCAAGCTGGAGCAGGAGTTCTCCAAGCGCGACCGCGAGCTGCAGGACATGGCCCAGAAGATCAAGGGCATGGCCGACCGGCTCGACAAGGACACCGCCGTGCTGGCGGACGCCGACCGCCAGCGCCGCCAGCGCGAGCTGGCCGACCTGGACCGCGAATTCCAGCGCAAGCAGCGCGAATTCCGCGAGGACCTGAACCAGCGCCGCAACGAGGAACTGGCGCAGGTGCTCGAGCGCGCCAACCGCGTGATCCGGCAACTGGCCGAGCAGCGCAAGTACGACCTGATCGTGCAGGAAGCCGTCTACGTCAATCCGCGCATCGACATCACCGACGATGTGATGAAGGCCCTGAACGCCGGCGGCAAGTAAGCCGTCCGCGTTCGTCGTTCCAGGAAGTACCGCGATGAAGACACCCACACTGGGTCAGCTCGCCACGGACACCGGCGCGCAAGTTGTGGGTGATCCCACGCTGGCCGTGCGCGGCCTCGCGCCGCTCGATCAGGCAGGGGAAGGGCAGCTGTCCTTCCTGTCCAATCCGCTGTATCTGCCGCAGGCGCTGACCTCGTCGGCCACCGCGGTGATCGTCTCGCCGGCCGACCTCGACCGCATTCGCGAGCAGGGCCGCGCCGACGGCCGCAACTGGCTGGTCGCGCGCAATCCCTATGTCTGCTTCGCGCGCATCGCGCAGCAATTCGACCGCGCCGCCAACCACGACCCGCGCACCGGCATCGATCCGCGCGCCAGCGTCGCGGATGATGCGGTGGTGCCCGCCTCCTGCTATATCGGCCCCAATGTCGTGATCGAAGCCGGCGCCCGGCTCGGCGAGCGCGTGCGCGTGCTGGCCAATACCTATATCGGCGCCGGCGCGCAGATCGGCGACGACACGCTGCTGTACGCCAACGTATCGATCTATCACGGTTGCGTGGTCGGGCAACGCTGCATCGTCCACAGCGGCGCGGTGATCGGGGCCGACGGTTTCGGTTTTGCGCCGGACATTCGACCCGACGGCGTCGAATACGTCAAGATTCCGCAGACCGGCCGCGCCGTGCTCGGCGACGATGTCGAGATCGGCGCCAACACCGCGATCGACCGCGGCGCGATGGGCGATACCGTGGTCGAGGACGGCTGCAAGATCGATAATCAGGTCCAGATCGCGCATAACGTGCGCGTCGGCGCCCATACCGTGATCGCCGGCTGCGCCGCGATCGCGGGCAGCACCAAGGTAGGCCGCTTCTGCGTGATCGGCGGCTCGGCCAATTTCGCCGGCCATCTGCAGATCGCCGATCGCACCACGGTATCGGGCGGGACCTCGATCACCAAATCGATCGCGAAGCCGGGCCAGCATTTCACCAGCGTGTTTCCCTTCCTGCCGCATGGCGACTGGGAGCGCAACGCCGCCATCGTGCGGGGGCTGTCGAAGCTGCGCGAACGCGTGGTGCAGCTGGAGAAGCGCCTGCGCGGGCAGGGCCCGGACGCCACGACAAAGAATACGGAAGAGAAATCATCATGACCGCCACCGACATCGACATCCGCCAGATCCTGAAGCTGTTGCCGCATCGCTATCCGATCCTGCTGGTGGATCGCGTGCTCGAATTCGAACCGCAGAAACGGATCAAGACGCTGAAGAACGTCACCATCAACGAGCCGTACTTCCAGGGCCATTTCCCCGGCGCGCCGGTGATGCCGGGCGTGATGATCCTGGAGGCGCTGGCGCAGTCGGCCGGCCTGCTGACCTTCGGCGCGGACATGGAGCGCAAGGAAGGCTCGCTGTACTACTTCGTCGGCATCGACGGCGCCCGCTTCAAGCAGGTCGTCTACCCTGGCGACCAGCTGCATATGCATGTCTCGGTCGAACGCTATATCCGCGGCATCTGGAAATTCAAGGCCCACGCGACCGTCGACGACAAGGTCGCCTGCGAGGCCGAGCTGATGTGCACCGTCAAGCAGGCTGACGCCTGACGCCACGGCGCCAGGCGCCGTCTTGACGCGGCGCCCGCGAACGTGAACGCGAACGTGAACGCGAACGCGGGCGCGCCGCCCACCACAAGATCGATAGGACTTTCACGCATGACGCAAATCCATCCCACCGCCCTGGTCGACCCGAAGGCCGAACTGGCGGCCGACGTCAGCGTCGGACCGTTTTCCATCGTCGGTCCCCATGTACGGATCGGCAGCGGTACCGTGATCGGTTCGCACACCACGATCGAAGGCCACACCACCGTCGGCGCGGACAACCGCATCGGACCGTACGCGTCGGTCGGCGGCGCGCCGCAGGACATGAAGTACCGCGACGAGCCGACCCGGCTGGTGATCGGCGACCGCAACCGCATCCGCGAATTCACGACGATCCATACCGGTACGGTGCAGGACGAGGGCCTGACCAGCATCGGCAACGACAACTGGATCATGGCGTACGTGCATATCGCGCACGATTGCCGCGTCGGCAACCACACCGTGTTCTCGAGCAATGCGCAGATCGCCGGCCACGTGCAGGTCGGCGACTGGGCCATCCTCGGCGGCATGAGCGGGGTGCACCAGTTCGTGCGCATCGGCGACCACGCGATGCTGGGCGGCGCCTCGGCGCTGGTGCAGGACGTGCCGCCGTTCGTGATCGCGGCCAGCGACAAGAACGGCAACAAGGCCACGCCGCACGGCATCAACGTCGAAGGGCTGCGCCGGCGCGGTTTCGATGCCGGCCAGATCGCCGCGCTGCGCCAGGCCTACAAGCTGCTGTACAAGTCGGACCTGGGCTTTGACCAGGCCCAGGCCGAGATCGGCCAGATGCTGGCCCAGGCCGACGCGAGCACCGCCGTGCCGCTGCGCGCCTTCCTCGAATTCATCGCCGCGACCAAGCGCGGCATCGTGCGCTGAAGCCCGGCGTCGCCATGGCCGACGCGAAAATGCAGCCGATTCCGGTCATCGAACCCCAGGCCGCCGCCGCGCCGTCGGCGCTGCCCGGATTGCGTGGCGAGATCGCGATGGTGGCCGGCGAGGCCTCGGGCGATCTGCTGGCCTCGCTGCTGTTGTCGGGGCTGCAAGCGCGGCTCGGCGACGCGGTGTCCTACTCGGGCATCGGCGGGGCCCGCATGATGTCCCAGGGCTTTGTCTCGCATTGGCCGATGGAGACGCTGTCGGTCAACGGCTATGTCGAGGTGCTGGGCTCGCTGCGCGAGATTCTGGCGACGCGGCGCGCGATCCGCGACCGCCTGCTGGCCGATCCGCCGCTGTGCTTCATCGGCGTCGACGCGCCGGACTTCAACTTCGGCCTGGAAGTGCCGCTGCGCCGCGCCGGCATTCCGGTGGTCCACTTCGTCAGCCCCTCGATCTGGGCCTGGCGGGGCGGGCGCATCCGCACCATCGCGAAGGCCGTCGACCATATCCTCTGCCTGTTCCCGTTCGAGCCGGAGATCTACGCCAAGGCCGGCATTGCCGCGACCTATGTCGGCCACCCGCTGGCCGACGTGATTCCGATGGTGCCCGACGTCGAAGGCGCGCGTGCGAAGCTGGGCCTGCCGGCGGGGCGCCGCGTGGTCGCGGTGCTGCCGGGCAGCCGGCAGTCCGAAGTCCGGCACCTGGGCGCGACGTTCTTCGCCGCGATGGACCAGATGCGGCAGATGGACAACGCGCTGGCCTTCGTAGTGCCGGCGGCCAATGCGTCGCTGCGGGCCGTGATCGAATCGCATGCCAGCGAGTATCCTGAACTCGACGTGACCATCGTCGACGGCCAGTCGCATCTGGCGATGGAGGCGGCCGACGTGGTGCTGCTGGCCAGCGGCACCGCGACGCTGGAGGCGGCGCTGTACAAGAAGCCGATGGTGATCTCGTACAAGGTGCCCTGGCTGACCGCGCAGATCATGAAGCGGCAGGGCTATTTGCCCTACGTCGGGCTGCCGAATATCCTGTCGGGACGCTTCGTCGTTCCCGAGCTGCTGCAGGACGACGCCACGCCCGAGGCGCTGGCGCGCGAGACGCTGCTGCAGTTGAACGACCAGGACAACACCGCCTTCCTGTACGAGCACTTCACGCAGATGCA
>NZ_AMPR02000150.1:0-7428 GCF_000307735.3 Cupriavidus sp. HPC(L)
GTTGCCCGCGGCAGGAACGCCGTCGCCAGGTCGAGCGTGCCATCGGCACGCCGCAGCGCGCGCAGGTCCAGCCCGTCCAGCGTCACGCCGCGCAGATGGATCAGGTTGTCGGCCGGCGCCAGCCGCGCGATATCGACCGTCAGATTGCCGGCCTGCAGCAGCGGCGTGCCGTCGCGCTTGCGCACATCGGCCTCGCGCAGCGAGGCGGTGCCGGAGACCTCGATCTGCTGCTGGTCCTGCTGCTGGCGAAAGCCCACCACCAGCCGCGTATCGAGCTTGCCCGCCTTGACCTCGGCGTCGGTCAGCCGCGGTGCAAACGGCATGAAGCGGACCAGATCGAGGCCATTCAGATCCAGGTTCAGCTTCGCTTCGCGCGCATCGGCAAACGGCAGCATGGTGCCGCTGACCGCCAGCGGCGAGCCGTTGATATGGGCGCTGATGGTCGGCTGCGTGACGATATTGACGTCGTGCGGCAGGTTCGACAGGAAGGGCAGCGTGACCGTCAGATGGTCGACGCGCTGGGTTTCGCCCAGCATCTTGTCGTCGAAGCGCAGCGAACTCTCGGTCAGCGCGATGTTGTTGATCGAAAAGCGGGCCGGTTCGCCATCGTCCGGACTCTTGGGCCTGGCTTCCAGCCGGTCGCGGATATCGTCGAAGCTGAGCCGGCCGTCCGCTTCACGGACGACATGGACGGCGAGCCGGTCGATATGGACCGCGTCGACCACCGGGGCCAGGCGCCACAGCGACGCGATCGACGCGTCGATGTCGGCCGACCCCAGCGTCAGCATCGGAGTGGTGCCGTCCGGCTCGAAGATCGTGACATCGCCGACCGTCGCGGCCAGCGAGAACGGCCGCACCTGTGCCGTGCCGATCGTCACCTTGCGTCCCAGCGCCTCGCTGGCCTGGCTCGCGGCCAGCGACCGAATCAGCGGCGGTCCGCCGAAGTAGCCGGCCAGACCGAAAATCGCCACTGCCGCCGCAATGCCGGCCGCCACGCGCAGGCCCGTACGCCGGCGCGGCGTCGCGGTGGCGGCCTGCATCGAAATCTTGAATGCCATGTCGTCCCGAAGAAATTGACCCCCACAACCGCACGCGCCGGGCGGTTTCGCCATGCCGTCGTCGCGGCCTCGCGCCCTCCCGATACACGTCCTTGGCTCCAGTTGTGCTCTGGATCCCACTTTTTTGGGCATTATGGTAATGCTTCATGACACTGCGCGGGGGATTATTGCGACCGGCCGCCGGCGGCGGGGCATCCGATCTGGTATCGTTTCGCCTTTGCGAAGCGTCCCGTCGCATGCCAAAGGCCCACCCGCCTCTGGCCCTGCCTCTCTCCCGCGCTGTACCCGCCGGCCGTACCCGCACACTTACCCGTGTTAGTGCGCTTCGCATGCGATCTCTTCCCATGCGAGTCTCTTCAATGTCCACCACCAGCAGTACTGTTGGCGCCGGCGGCGCGTCGCTCGAACGCGCCGCGCGCCCGCTGACCGGCCAGGATTACAAGACCCTGTCCCTCGCCGCCCTCGGCGGCGCCCTCGAGTTCTACGACTTCATCATCTTCGTCTTCTTCGCCACCGTGATCGGGCAGCTGTTCTTCCCGCCGTCGATCCCGGACTGGCTGCGGCAGCTGCAGACCTTCGGCATCTTCGCGGCCGGCTACCTGGCGCGTCCGCTGGGCGGCATCATCATGGCCCACTTCGGCGACCTGCTCGGGCGCAAGAAGATGTTCACGCTGTCGATCCTGCTGATGTCGGTGCCCACGCTGCTGATGGGCCTGCTGCCGACCTATCACGCGATCGGCCTGCTGGCGCCGGTCGCGCTGCTGCTGCTGCGGGTGCTGCAGGGCGCGGCGGTCGGCGGCGAGGTGCCGGGCGCCTGGGTCTTCGTCTCGGAACATGTGCCGACCCGCCACGTCGGCTATGCCTGCGGCACGCTGACGGCGGGCCTGACCGCCGGCATCCTGCTCGGCTCGCTGGTGGCGACCGGCATCAACACGATCTTCACGCCGGAGCAGCTGACCGACTGGGGCTGGCGCGTGCCGTTCCTGCTCGGCGGCGTGTTCGGCATCGCCTCGATGTATCTGCGCCGCTGGCTGCATGAAACGCCGGTGTTCGCCGAGCTGCAGCGCAAGAAGGCGCTGGCCGCGGAAATGCCGCTGAAGGCCGTGGTGCGCGACCATCGCGGCGCGGTCGCGGTGTCGATGCTGCTGACGTGGATGCTGTCGGCCGGCATCGTCGTCGTGATCCTGATGACGCCGACCTTCCTGCAGAAGCTCTATGGCTTCGACGCGCGCACGGCGCTGGTCGCCAACAGCGTGGCCACGCTGTGCCTGTCGATCGGCTGCGTGGTGGCCGGGGCGCTGGCCGACCGCATCGGCGCGCGCCGCACGCTGTTCTTCGGCGGCCTGTTCCTGGCGGTCAGCAGCTATCTGTTCTACACGGTGATCCACCAGCGCCCCGACCTGCTGCTGCCGCTCTATGCGCTGGCCGGCTTCGCGGTGGGCACGATCGGCGCGGTGCCGTTCGTGCTGGTCAACGCCTTCCCGGCGCATGTCCGCTTCTCGGGGCTGTCGTTCTCGTACAACCTGTCGTACGCGATCTTCGGCGGGCTGACGCCGATGGCGGTGACGCTGATGCTGAAGAACGATCCGCTGGCGCCGGCGCACTATGTCGTCGCGCTGTGCGCGCTGGGCATGGTGACCGCATTGTTCGCGCGCAAGTCCGCCAGGCTGTAAGCGAAGCGGCCAGTCGCCGCGGGCGGACCGGCCCTTAGCGGCGATGCTCGCGGAAGAACTCCCACATCAGCATGCTGGCGGCCGGCCCGGTATCGCTGTGGTAGCGATAGGCCGGATCGCCGCCGCTCCACGCATGGCCGAGCCCGGCCACCTCACATAGCTGCACCAGCTCCCGGCGCGCATGGCCGAAGCGGGACTCGAGGTAGTGGCCGGCGGGAACGTCGGCGGCATCGACTTCGCCATTGGCGCGGCCGTGCTGCTGGCTCGCCGACGCGTCGGCCGCTGGCAGAGGCGCGCCGTTGCGGCGCTCGCTGTCGATGCGATCCGGCAAGCGGTTGTAGGCCAGGAATTGCCGCGCCAGCAAGCGCGCATTGACGGGGTGCACCACCTGGTCGTCCATGCCATGCAGGATCAGCGCCGGCATCGGCTTGCCGGCCAGCGCGACGCCCGCCGCATCGAGCAGGGTCGCCGGCTCGGCCCGCGAGCCGTGCTGCATCGCCCGCAAACCCGAGCGCGCCGAATCGGCGGCACCGACCACCACGCCGGAATGCAGCCCAACCGCGGCGACCTTGTCCGGATAGCGCAGGGCCACCACGGCGGCCATCGCGGCTCCGGCGGACAGGCCGGCCAGGTAGACCCGCTGCGGACAGACATCGCGCCGCAACGCGAGCGCGTCGATCAGCGCCGCGATCGCCTGCGCTTCGCGCGCGCCCTCGCTGGCGGCAAGGTCGAACCATTGCCAGCACCGCTGCAGTTGCCGGCGCAGCGGCTGTTCGGCATAGGCGACGAGGAAGCCCTCGCGCTCGGCCAGCGCATTCATGCGCGTGCCGGCGGCGAAGTCCTCCGCGGTCTGCCGGCAACCATGCAGCATGACGACCAGCGGCAGCGGTCCGGCGTGCCGGCGCGACGGCTCGTAAAGCCAGTAGTTCAGCTGCGAAACCAGTTCGCCCGGCATGGCCGGCAATTTCAGGCGCCGCTGCGACCACTGGCCCGGCAGCGGACCGGCGGGCAGAGCCAGCGGCGGCGCCACGCGCATGCGCGCGGCCGGTGCCGCGGTGCCCCGTCCATGCAGCCGGTCGAACCAGCTGCCAAGGTGACGGGCCGACTGGCGGGGCAGCGTGCCCATCTGCCGCCACGGACGCTGCCAATTACCCATCAAGCTTCTTGCCATGCGCGTGTACGGAGCGCGCGAACGCTCCGGTTCATTTTTGCTGCGTTGCAGCATAGCACATGGTGTTGAACGCAATTCGCTTACCAATGTAGGACAGTGACTGACAGCACACCGGCAATCGGCTCGCTATGGTTTCGCCATGGCGAACGGGCAGCCCGCCCCGCAGCCGCCATTCGAGGCGACTCGATACCGGTATCTTCATGCGGAACTCGCTCTTGATTTCGTTGCCCCACCCGTGGCGCGCCGCCGCGCTGATCGCCTGCGCATCGTGGCCCGCCGTGGCCCAGCATGGCAACGCCGCAGCCTCCACCACCTCCGCGCCGAGCATGTCGGCCCTGGCGCGGCTGCTGGTCGGCGTGGCCGACGGCCGGCCCACCGGCATGAACGGCGTCACCCGGCTGACCGGTTCGGGCAGCAGTACCGACGTGGCGCTGGGCACCGCCTGCCGCGAGCTGACCCGCTTCGGCCCGATCCCGCTCGATAACGCCACGCGCCTGGAGGGCTGCCGCGGCGAAACCGGCAAGCGCGTCGTCTTCCATCTGAACCTGGTTCGCTTCGACGCGTCCCGCGAGGGCACCGCCGCCTTCATGGCCAGCGCGACACCCGCTCTGGTCCGCGGCATCTGCCGCAATCCCGATGTCCCGGTGCTGGGGCGCCTGGGCATCGCGCTGGTGTTTCGCTACACTGGCATCGGTGACCGTCCGGTCGGCGAAATCGCCATCGCGCCGGGCCGCTGCGACCAGGAATGATCGCGGCATCGGACTGCGGGCAACGCGTCCGATAGAACACCGTCCGCGTCGAACTGCGATAGTCGCAGCATGGCGCATTGGCTAGATTCCTCCGCTTCACCGTGTCCGTCCGGAGGTCGCCTCGATGCCATCCCCCTTTGACAATCGCACGCCGTGCAGGGCGGCGACGCTGCGCCGGCCTGCCGATGCAGCGCTCTGAGCGCCGGCTGTACGGGCTGATGTCGTGCGGCTGCCTGCTGTGGGCGGCGCTGGTGGCAGCGGAGCTCGGCCGCACGCAGACGCCGCGCGACGATACCGGAGCCGTGCGCGAGCGGCTCGCCGGCACGCTGACCGGCGCCGAACGACGCTGGCTCGCCGCCCATCCGGTGGTGCGCTACAGCGCGTCGCCGATCGGTGGGCCGATGGCCTTCGTCGGTGCCGGCGGACACGCGGCCGGCATCGCGGTGCAGGCCCTGGAGCAGGTCGGCCGTATCACCGGCCTGCGTTTCGAGCCGGTCTGGCAGCAGGACCCGGCAGCCCGCGAAGCGGCGCTGCGCGACGGCACGGTGCTGCTGGTGCCCGCGGTGGCGGCCGACTCGTCCGCGCCGCCGTCCGTACCGCAATCCGCGCCGCCCGAAGCCGCCGCGATGCGAGAATCGGGACGCCGGCCGCACCGGCTGCAACCATCGCTGCCCTACCTGATCACGCCTTGGGTCATCACCACGCACGCCACCAACGTCGCGATCCGCGACGCCACCGCCCTGGCCGGCATGCGCATCGCGGTGCGTCGCAGCAACCCCGGCCTGACGGCGCGCCTTGCGCAGGTGCCCAACGCCACCATCATCCACACCACTTCCACGAGCGAGGCCTACCGCATGGTCGCGCACGGCCAGGCCGACGCCGCGGTCGATACCCTGACCTGCGCGCACTACATGGTCCGATACGCGTTCGCGCCACGGCTGCGCGTGGCCGCGCCTTTGGGCCCGCAGCCGGCGGCGATCGGCTTCGGCGTCTCGCCCGCCGCGCCGCAGCTGCGCATGATCCTGAACAAGGCGCTGGCCGCCATCCCGCCCACGCACTGGGACACGCTGCAGGCCGGCTGGGCGTCGGCATCGATGCCGGCCGCGGTGCCGGCGCCCGTGTCGGCGCGGCAACGGCATCGCCCATGGCTGTTGACCGGCTCGCTCGGCACCCTGCTGTGGATGACCGCAATGGGGGCATGCGCGGTCGCCCTGCATCGCCACGGCCGGCGCATCGCTCGTGCCGCCACCACGCTGCACCGGAGCCTTGGCGGCGGGCGACCGGCCGGCCGCCGCGCGACGTTGCCGGACGTGGCCGCATCGTCCGGCGCATGGTCGGGCGCGGACCGTCTGGGCTTCCTGGCAACGATCTGCCATGAGATCCGTACGCCGATGCACGCGGTGATCGGCATCCTCGACCTGCTGAGGCACAAGGCCGCGATCCATGGCGAGGCCCGCCATTACATCGACACCGCGCACGACTGCGCCAAGTCGCTGGTCGCGCTGGTCGGCGATCTGCTCGACATGGCCAGGCTGGAGGCGGGCCGGATGGAAATCCGGCCGGAGCCGGTGCAGCTCGATACGCTGCTGCAGCAATGGGTCCATGCGTTCCGTCCGCTGGCGTCATCGCGCGGCCTGCGCATCCGGCTGCAACTGGACGCGCTGCGGGCCCGGCGCCATCGCGCCGATCCGCAGCGGCTTCGGCAGGTCGTCGGCAATCTGCTCAGCAATGCGATCAAGTTCGGCGGTCATGGCGACATCACGGTGAAGCTCGAGAGCGCGGGCGAGCACGTCGATCGGGAAACCGTGCGGATCGTGGTGCGCGACCGTGGCCCGGGCATCGCCGCGGAGCAGATGCCGCGGCTGTTCGAACCGTTCTACCGGGCTGCGGAGGCAGGCGGGCCCGGTGGCACCGGCCTGGGCCTGTCGATCTCGCGGCAGCTCGCCCGGCAGATGGGGGGCGAGCTCGAGCTGATCAGCCGGCCGGGCCACGGCACCACCGCGCTGCTGACGCTGACGCTGGCCGCGGAGTCGTGCGGCGGACGCGCGCTGCACGGCCACGGCCGCCTGACCCCTTGCGGCCAGCCCGCCATCGCGCCGCTGCGCAAGGGCTATTGCGCGCTGATCGTCGATGACCATCCTGCCGGCAGGATGCTGCTGGCCCGCCAGTTGCGGCATCTGGGCGTGGAAGCCGTCGGTACCGGCAACGCGCACGAGGCGCTGGTGCGGTTCGCAGCGCCGGACGCCGCGTTCGACCTGGTGATCCTCGACTGCAATATGCCGGGCATGGACGGCTTCACGCTGGCGCGCAGGCTGCGCGCACAGGAGCGGGCGCTGGCGCGACCGCGCGTGCCCGTGTTCGGCTACAGCGCCGACGCGCGGCCGCATAACCGTCAGCAGGCACTGGCGGCCGGCATGGACGATTGCCTGTTCAAGCCGATCGATCTCGACACGCTCGATCGCGCCTTGCAACAGTGGCTCGCCGATCCGCCGAATGGGCGTCGTGCGGCGGCAGCGTTCACCGCGACGCCCCTCGCATCGGCCTCCGATGCCGCCTCCGATGCCGCCTCCGATGCCGCGATAAGGGCGGCCTTGCTGGCCGGCAACACCGCGGACCTGGCCGCGCTCCGCGTGGCGGTCGCGCGTGCCGACTGGCAGGCGGCCCACGCGGTCGCACACCGTATCAAGGGCGCCGCCCGGCTGGTATCGGCCGATGGCGTCGCGCAAGCCTGCGAGGCCCTGGAGGCGGCCTGCCGCGACGGCGATGCGGCCGGCGTC
>NZ_AMPR02000149.1:0-7470 GCF_000307735.3 Cupriavidus sp. HPC(L)
CAGCAGCCAGCCGCGGCGCGATGGCAGGGCAGGGGTGGTCTGGCGAGACGGGTGAAGGGGGTGTTGGCGTTGCGGCATCGTTGCTTGGCTCCTGGTACGGGCCTGCGCGGTGGCTGCTGGTGTGCTGTTGCTGCTGCTGCAGCCGAGGCGGGCAGGCGGGTTCGCGGATGGCTTTGATGCGCATTGTGCCGATAAATGGCGGGCCGCGTGCGATGCGTGCGTCATATGCTTATGGCGAGCGCGGGCGCCAATGGGGCTCGGCGAATCGCGCAGGGCGGAATCGCCCCCGGTAGAATCGCGCCCATGTTCGCCAACTCCCGCACGATCGCATCGGCCCAGACCGATGCCCACCAGCAGCTCGCCACCCGTGTCGCCCGCCATCTCGCCGAGCCGTTCCGCAAGCCGATCGGCGAGGTCAGCCGGCGCGCGCTCGATGCGGCGCTGGCCAGCTGGCAGGCCGCCGGCGGGGCGCCGCTGATCCTCGATTCCGGCTGCGGCGTCGGCGAAAGCACGCTGCGGCTGGCACAGGCGCATCCCGACCACTTCGTCATCGGCGTGGACCAGTCGGAGAAGCGGCTGACGGCCGGCAAGGACTGGTGGCAGGGCGCGCTGCCGGACAACTTCGTCTGGGCCCGCGCCGATCTGGTCGACGTCTGGCGCCTGCTGCAGCGCGACCGCATCGCGGTGGCGCGCCACTACGTTCTGTATCCGAATCCGTGGCCCAAGATCGGTCACCTGGGGCGGCGCTGGCATGGCCATGCGGTGTTCCCGGCGCTGGCCGCTTGCGGCGACTATCTGGAGTGCCGCAGCAACTGGCCCGTCTATATCGACGAATTCGCGCAGGCGCTCGCGCTGGTGGGCCGGCCCGCGCGTACCGAGCCGTTGCATCCCGAGCCACCGATGACGCCGTTCGAACGCAAGTACCAGGCCTCGGGCCATCCGCTGTGGCGCTGCGTCAGCGAGGGACCGGCGCCCCAATGAAAACGGCCCGCATCGCTGCGGGCCGTGGACCTGTCTGTCGTCTCCGCGAAAGCGGGGATCCAGTGACTGCAGTGGTTCGCAAGACGCTGGGTCCCCGGCTGCGCGGGGACGACGGGGATGCGAAACCTCAGTGGAACAGCGGCTGCTGCGTCGGCGCGTCCTCGGGCAGTTCGGCGTGCACGATCTCGCCGGAGCGGTCGGCGTACAGCGGCGTGCCGCAGTCCTCGCAGTATTCGGGATCGAACAGCGAGGCGTGGCGAAAGATATCGTCGACGCCGGCGTTGCGCAGCTCCTCGCAGATCTGTTCGAGCGGATTGCCTTGCCCGCTGTCGTCGATCTCGCCCGACTCGCGGCCGTAGACCGGCCAGACGATGCCGTAGATCACGTCCTTCTCGCCGCGCATCGTGAACGCGACGCGGTATTCCTCGACCTCGTCCTCGCCGAATGCCGCGGTCACCGCCGCCAGCTGGCCCGCGGTGATATCGAGCGTGCCGCACAGATAGTTGACCGCGGCCCGCACCGTCAGCGGACGGATGCTCTTGTCCGACTCGCGGCACGACAGGAAGAAGGCGTCGGGCAGCAGCAGCTCGAATTCGCAGCCGGGCAGCAGCAGCGCCAGCGAGGGCTGGACCTGCGTGCGCCATTGCTCGAGGCAGACCGAGCGCTCGGCGTGGTGTTCTTTCGACTCTTCTTGCCAGCGGAACAGCGGCTGCTCGTGCTCGGCGACGACCACCGCCAGCAGATAGCGCGGGTCGGCCAGGATGGGCGCCGTCTCCGGCAGGTCGCGCAGGTCGACCTTGGGCGCGACGCCGGCCAGCGCGGCCGAGATCAGCTTGTGGGTCAGCGCGAAGGTGTCGCTATGGGTGCGCGGCAGCTGGTCGATGCTGTAGAGATAGGGCGACAGCGCCATGCGGGCGTTGGAGGCCACCACATGCGCCTGCAGGTGCACGGCCAGCGTCTGCGCCTGCTCGGGCTTGAGCGCGCCGGACGGAATCGCGTAACGGGTGTGGGCCAGGATCGGCGCCGCGATCAGCAGCGCGTCGTAACGCACGCCGTCGATCTCGACCGTGGCGGATTCGGCCAGCGTCTCGGCCTGCTCGGCGAGCACGTCGGAGGCGTCGACGTTGTGCTTGAACAGATGCTCGAGCGCGGCGTCCAGCGCGGACTGGCTGCCGTTTTTCAGCAGCCGGCCCAGGCGTTGCGATAGGCGCCGTTCCCAATACGCGTCCTCCATGCGGCTACCGGACGCGTCGAGCGCGAGCGCGTCGGCGACCAGACGCTCGGCGTCCGGCGACAGTCGTTGAGAGGCCTTGGGGCGAAAACCTGCCATATGCTGAGTTCATCCGTTTTTCGGTAAAACGGTATTCTACTCGTTGCGTTGACACGGCCCAGCGAACGCATGGGCAAACCCTGATGGATCGGCCATGTGCCGCTGGGGCGGCGTGTCGGCGTCCGGCGCCTGTCCGGCACAAGTGTGACGCCTCGGAACGGTGTCCGCCTGGGATTCGGGCCCGTCAGGGCCGCCGGGTCACTTCTGGGTCGCGGTCTCGCCCGAGGCCGGTGCGTGGGTTTCGGCGCCGTGCTGCTCGCCGCCCATCGAGACGTCGCCGCCTCCCTGCATCAGCAGCATCAGGGCGGCGCCGGCGATGACGATAAAGGCGATCAGGATCTTGGCCATGCTTGTCTCCTAAGTCTCGATGGCGGCCCCTGGAGCGGGGCCGCGCTGTTCTACGAATGAGACCGAGTGTGGCAGCGCAGCCTTGCGTGGAACTTACATACGTGCGCGCTGGAGCCATGACAGATTCATGACACGGCCATGGCGCCCGGTCGCACCGGACCCGGGGCCATGGCGCGGCGCCTGAGCAGCGACTAAGCCACCAGCAGCTGCCGCAGCACGAACGGCAGGATGCCGCCGTGGTTGAAGTAGTCGACCTCGATCGGCGTGTCGATGCGCAGCAGCAGCGGCACGCGCTGGGTCTGGCCGCCGTCGCGGTGGATCACCAGCGTGACGTCCTGCTGCGGGCGCAGTTCGCCCTCGATGCCTTCGATGTCGAAGGTCTCGGTGCCGGTCAGGCCCAGCGACTGCGCGCTGTCCTCGCCCTTGAACTGCAGCGGCAGCACGCCCATGCCGACCAGGTTCGAGCGGTGGATCCGCTCGAAGCTGCGCGCGATCACGGCCTTGACGCCCAGCAGCTGCGTGCCCTTTGCCGCCCAGTCGCGCGACGAGCCGGTGCCGTATTCCTCGCCGCCGAACACCACGGTCGGCGTGCCTTCGGCGATGTACTGCATCGCCGCGTCGTAGATCGACAGCTGTTCGCCAGACGGCTGGAACAGCGTGTAGCCGCCCTCGACGCGGGTGCCGTCTTCCCGCGGCGGGATCATCAGGTTCTTGATGCGGACATTGGCGAACGTGCCGCGCATCATCACCTCATGGTTGCCGCGGCGCGAGCCGTAGCTGTTGAAGTCGGCTTTCAGCACGCCGTTCTTGAGCAGGTACTTGCCGGCCGGCGAGGTGTCCTTGATCGAGCCCGCGGGCGAGATATGGTCGGTGGTCACCGAGTCGCCAAAGATGCCGAGCGCGCGGGCGCCGCGGATGCTGCGCGCGCCGCTGTCCGGCTCCATCGTGAAGTTCTCGAAGAACGGCGGCTGCGCGATATAGGTCGACTTCGGCCAGTCGTAGACCTGGCCCGAGGTGCCCTTGATCTTGCCCCACAGCGTGCTCGGCTTCTTGACCTTCTCGTAGTTGTCCTTGAAGGTCTCCTCGTCCATTGCGAAGCGCATCAGCGCGTTGACCTCGTCCGAGGTCGGCCAGATGTCGCCGATATAGATGTCGCGCCCGTTCTTGCCCTTGCCCAGCGGCTCGGTCATCAGGTCGCACAGGATATTGCCCGCGATCGCATAGGCCACGACCAGCGGCGGCGAGGCGAGGAAGTTGGCGCGGATGTTCGGATGGATGCGCGCCTCGAAGTTGCGGTTGCCGGACAGCACCGCGGCGGCCACCAGGTCGTTCTGCACGATGGCCTCGTTCAGCGACGGGGCCAGGTCGCCGGCATTGCCGATGCAGGTGGTGCAGCCGTAGGCGGTGACGCCGAAGCCCAGCTTCTCCAGGTACGGCAGCAGGCCGGCGGCCTTCAGGTATTCGGTGACCACGCGGCTGCCGGGGGCGAGCGAGGTCTTGATGTGCGGCGCGACGTGCAGGCCCGCCTGCACCGCCTTCTTGGCCAGCAGCCCGGCGGCCAGCATCACGCTGGGGTTTGACGTGTTGGTGCACGAGGTGATCGCCGCGATCAGCACGTCGCCGTTGCGCACCGAAATGCCGTCCGAGGTCTTGTAGACGCGCTCCAGGTCGGCCGGGTCCTTGCTGAAGCCGTTCTCGGCGACCGGCTTGCTGAACAGGTCGGCGAAGGTCTGCTTGACGTTGCCGATCTCGATCCGGTCCTGCGGACGCTTGGGGCCGGCCAGCGACGGCGCGACGGTCGACAGGTCCAGCGTCAGCACCTTGGTGTAGTCGATCTCGCCGGCGCGCGGCACGCCGAACAGCTGCTGCGCGCGGAAATAGGCCTCGAACGCGGCGATCTCCTCGGGCGTGCGGCCGGTACCGCGGAAATACTCGATGGTCTTCTCGTCGACCGGGAAGAAGCCCATGGTCGCGCCGTACTCCGGCGACATGTTGCCGATGGTGGCGCGGTCCGGCACCGACAGGCTGGCGGTGCCTTCGCCGAAGAACTCGACGAACTTGCCTACCACCTTCTCGCGGCGCAGCATCTCGGTGATCGTCAGCACCAGGTCGGTGGCGGTGACGCCTTCGCGCAGCCGGCCCTGCAGTTCGACGCCGACCACGTCCGGGGTCAGGAAGTAGACCGGCTGGCCCAGCATGCCTGCCTCGGCCTCGATGCCGCCGACGCCCCAGCCGACCACGCCGATGCCGTTGATCATCGTCGTGTGCGAATCGGTGCCGACCAGCGTGTCCGGGTAGTAGACGCCTTCCTTCTGGTGGACACCGCGCGCCAGGTATTCGAGATTGACCTGGTGCACGATGCCGAAGCCGGGCTGCACCACGCCGAAGGTGTCGAACGCCTGCATGCCCCACTTCATGAACTGGTAGCGCTCGTTGTTGCGCTGGAATTCGAGCTGCATGTTCAGGTCCAGCGCCTTCTTCTCGCGGAAGTGGTCGACCTGCACCGAGTGGTCGACCACCAGGTCGACCGGCACCAGGGGCTCGATCTTCTTCGGGTTCTGGCCCATCTTCTCGGCCACGTTGCGCATCGCGGCCAGGTCGGCGAGCAGCGGCACGCCGGTGAAGTCCTGCAGCACCACGCGGGCGACCACGAACGGGATCTCGTCGACGCGCGCGCCGTTCGGGTCCCAGTTGGCCAGCTGGCGCACGTGTTCCTCGGTCACCTTCTTGCCGTCGCAGTTGCGCAGCACCGATTCGAGCACCAGGCGGATCGACACCGGCAGGCGCTCGACGGCGACGCCCAGGGCCTTGCCCAACTGCGGCAGCGAGTAGAACTGTCCCTTGGTGGAAGGGCCGATCTGGAATTCTTTGAGCGTGTCGTTCAAGTTGTGGGGCATTGCCTGACTCCAATCGAAGAGGTGCT
The DNA here is from genome assembly GCF_000307735.3 of Cupriavidus sp. HPC(L). Classification (NCBI taxonomy): domain Bacteria; kingdom Pseudomonadati; phylum Pseudomonadota; class Betaproteobacteria; order Burkholderiales; family Burkholderiaceae; genus Cupriavidus; species Cupriavidus sp. HPC(L). Next base: position 5,583 of record NZ_AMPR02000149.1, read on the forward strand.
GTTTGCGGGACTTCGTGCGGACTTCGTACGGGACGTTGTGTGAGCTTCGCTGCGCGTCGGCATCACGTGGCGGATGGCCATGGCGGAGAACGCGGTGCTGGGTGACGGCATCAGCATTACTTTATGCGTCACCTCCGGCACGGGCAACCCGCACGCCACTTGGGGCTTTGCGCATGCTATACCAGTAAAAGAGCGGAACAAATCACATCTTGGGATGGTTTCCCGAGACGCCCGATCGGTAACCGAAGGGCAACCCAAGGATGCCGCGCCGGGGCCGATACGACTTTTCACGGCGCTAGATGACGTACAGATCGACGTACTCGTGCACCGGCATGGCCTCCAGCGCCGCCTGGTCCAGCGATACGTCGAGGATCGCCTGCTGCTGTTTCGGCGGAAAGCGGCGTGCCAGGTTCGTCCTGAACTTCTCGACCAGCAGCGGGATGCCGTCCGCGCGGCGGCGCCGGTGCCCGATCGGGTATTCGACCGCCACCTCGGGCAGCACCGTGCCGTCGGCCAGCTCCACCGTCAGCGCATTGGCGATCGAGCGCTTGTCCGGATCGTGATAGTCGGCGGTAAAGCCGGCATCCTCGACGCAGACGATCTTTTCGCGCAGGGCGTCGATGCGGGGATCGGCGGCGACACTGTCCTCGTAATCCTCGGCGGTCAGCCGGCCGAACAGCAGCGGCACCGCCACCATGTACTGGATGCAGTGGTCGCGGTCGGCCGGATTGGCCAGCGGCCCCTGCTTGTCGATGATGCGCAGGCATGCCTCGTGGGTGCGGATGGTCACGCGCCGGATCTCGGCCGCGCCGCGGCCCATGCCGTTCAGCAGCCCGTGCAGCGTCATCGCGGCTTCGACCGCGGTCTGTGCGTGGAATTCGGCCGGGAACGAGATCTTGAACAGCACGTTTTCCATCACGTAGGAGCCGTACGGGCGCTGGAAGCGGAACGGCTTGCCGCCGAACAGCACGTCGTAGAAGCCCCAGGTCTTTGCCGTCAGCACCGAGGGATACCCCATCTCGCCGGTCCTGGCGATCAGCGCCAGCCGCACCGCGCGGCTGGTGGCGTCGCCGGCCGCCCAGCTCTTGCGGCTGCCGGTGTTCGGCGCATGCCGGTAGGTGCGCAGGCTCTGGCCGTCGACCCAGGCCAGCGACAGCGCATTGACGATCTCGTCGCGCGACAGGCCCAGCATCTGCGCGACCACCGCGGTCGAGGCGACCTTGACCAGCACCACATGGTCCAGCCCCACCTGGTTGAACGCGTTCTCCAGCGCGATGCAGCCCTGGATCTCGTGGGCCTTGATCATCGCGGTCAGCACGTCCTTCATCGTCAGCGGCTTTCTGCCGGCCGCGACGCGCTGGCGCGACAGCCAGTCGGCGGTGGCCAGGATGCCGCCGAGGTTGTCGGACGGATGGCCCCATTCGGCCGCCAGCCAGGTGTCGTTGAAGTCCAGCCAGCGGATCATCGTGCCGATGTTGAAGGCGGCCTGTACCGGGTCGAGCTGGAACTGGGTGCCGGGGACCCGGGCGCCGTGCGGCACCACGGTACCCGGTACGAGCGGGCCGAGCAGCTTGGTGCAGGCGGGGTAGGACAGCGCCTCGAGGCCGCAGCCCAGCGTATCGATCAGGCAGTTGCGGGCAGTGTCGTAGGCGAGGGCGCTCTTGACCTGGTACCGGGTCACATAGTCGGCAATGTCGACCAGTACCTGGTCCGGCTCGGGACGGGCGTCCGGACGGAGGTCCGGACGCAGATTCGGATGGAGATGCGGATTGGCTGCCGACACGACACTTCCCCTCGGTGTGGTGCTGCGTGGCCCCGCGGGCAGGCACCCGCGGGGCCGGGTGCCGCGTCTTACTGGCGCGGCGCCACTTGCTGCTCGGTGGCGCCG
>NZ_AMPR02000148.1:0-7500 GCF_000307735.3 Cupriavidus sp. HPC(L)
TCCCCCCCCCCCGTTGGGGGGGGGGGGGTGGGGGGGGGGGGCAGCCGGCGGTGCGCATGCCTGTGTGGTTTGCAACCACCCCCTCTCCCCAACCCTCTCCCCCATGAGGGGGAGAGGGAGAACACATACAGCGGGCGCTACCTCACCGGTAGACGATCACCGGAATATCGGTATGCGTCAGCACCTTCTGCGTCTCGCTGCCGAGCAGCAGGCCGGACAGGCCGCGGCGGCCGTGCGAGGCCATGAAGATCACGTCGCAGCCATGCCGTTCGGCCGCGTCGATGATGCCCAGATAGGGCACCGCGAAGGTCGACATATCGGTGTCGCAAGGCACACCGGCCGCGGTGGCGGCGGTCTCGACCTCCTTCAGGTAGATGCGCGCCTGCGCCTCGATGCGGTCCTTGAAGGCCTGCGGGGCCTCGACCACGATTTCGCTGAACGGCGTGTACGGATATTCCTCGAGACAGACATAGGCAGTGACCCGGGCGCCGATGGCCTTGGCCAGCTCGATGCCGCCATCGATCGCTTTCTTGGACAGCTCCGAACCGTCAGTCGGGAGCAGGATGTGCTTGAACATGGCCGATCTCCTTGCGATGAGTCCAAAGGCATGCCCGAGGGCACCGGAAGCGGGGCGAAGGAACCGACCCGCGGTGACTTCATTGTAGCCAGTGTGGCGGCTAATGCATCGCGGGCGAACCCTTGCCCGGTCGTCGTGCCGGCTCAGGCACCGACCGGCTCGTCGCTCGCGGGCAGCACCACCTGCTCGCCGCGGCGCCAGTAGGCCGGGTTGCCGTAGGTGTTCTTCAGATGATCGATAAACAGCCGCACTCGCAGCGGCAGATGCTTGCGCTGCGGAAACACCGCGTGGATGCCGATCGGCGGCGCCTGGAACTCGTCGAGCACCGTGACCAGCCGTCCGGTCGCGATCTCGTGGCCGACCTCCCACCACGAGCGCCACGCCAGCCCATGTCCCTGCAGGCACCAGGCGTGCAGCACCGCGCCGTCGGTGCATTCCATATTGCCGCCGACCTTGACCGTGACCGGGCGGCCGTCCTGCTGGAACACCCAGCCGCGCTGCACGTTGGCGCTGGCGCCGAAGGCCAGGCAGTTATGCGCGCTGAGCTCTTCCGGCAGCTGGGGCGTACCGCGCCGCGCCAGATACGACGGGGCGGCCACCACCACGCGCCGGTTTTCCGCGAGGCGGATCGACACCAGGCTCGAATCGGGCAGATCGCCGAGGCGGATCGCGCAATCGAAGCCCTCGTTGACCAGGTCGACCACGCGGTCCGACAGGTCCAGCGTGATGGTCACGTCCGGATGCGACTCGATGAACAGCGGCACCACCGGCGCCACATGCTTGCGGCCGAAGCCCGCGGGCGCGGTCACGCGCAGATGGCCGCTGGCCTTGACGCCGCCCGCCGAGACGCTGGCCTCGGCGTTCTGCAGATCGTTGAGGATGCGCTGGCAGTCTTCCAGGAAGGCGGAGCCCTCGAAGGTCAGCGTGATCTTGCGAGTGGTGCGCACCAGCAGCTTGACGCCGAGCCGTTCCTCCAGCGCGTCGATGCGGCGGCCGATGATGGCCGGCGCGACGCCCTCGGCGGTAGCGGCCGCCGACAGGCTGCCGCGCGAGGCGACCGAGACGAAGGTCGCCAGTTGCTTGAAATGATCCACGTGTCCCCGACGTTTTGCGGCCGGCGCGACACAAAGCGATCTTGGCGATACGTGCCGGCCAGCGAATGGCAGGGCCGGAGCCGATATTGGTTTCGGATCTTCCGGCGGTTCGCCAAGATTAGTAGGGCAAAAGTAAAAGATCAAGTGACCCGGGTCGGCTATGCCGCGCTGCAGCGCCTGCCTACAATGCTCGGAATTCGTGGTACGCCGGCCCCGCGCCGCGGCCGCCAACCCCTGGTCCTTGCTGCTATGAACCCGATCCGCGCCGTCGTCTTCGATGCCTATGGCACGCTGTTCGACGTGTACTCCGTCACGGCGCGCGCGGAGCAGCTGTTTCCCGGCAAGGGTGAGGCGCTGGCGCTGCTGTGGCGCGACCGCCAGATCGACTACACGCGGATCCGCACGATGGCCGCGCCCGACGGTGCCTGGTACAAGCCGTTCTGGGCGATCACCGTCGATGCGCTGCGCTATGCGGCGCAGCGGCTCGATCTGCGGCTCGATGCCGCGGCCGAGGCGCAGTTGCTGAAGGAATACGCCTGCCTGTCGGCCTTTCCGGAAAACCTCGGCGCGCTGCGCCGCCTGCGCGCGGCCGGCCTGCCGCTGGGCATCCTGTCCAACGGCAATCCGGAAATGCTCGACATCTCGGTCAAGAGCGCCGGCATGCAGGGCCTGTTCGACCATGTGCTGTCGGTCGACGCGGTGCGCCAGTACAAGACCGCACCGGCCGCCTATGCGCTCGGTCCCGCGGCCTTCGGCGTGCCGGCGCACGAGATGCTGTTCGTCTCGTCCAACGGCTGGGACGCGTGCGGCGCGACCTGGTTCGGCTACACCACGTTCTGGATCAATCGTGCCGGCCACCCGGCGGAGCGGCTCGACGCCGAGCCCACCGGAACCGGGCACGACATGAACGACCTGCTCGATTTCGTGCGCGCACGCGGCATTGCCGTCGCGCATGGATGACGAGGGCAGGCATGGCACAACCCCCATCGATCACAGGAGAACATTGATGGCCATCACGTTGCCTGCGGGCATGAAGATTACCGGCGAAATCCTGCCGGCCTACGAAGATATCCTCACGCCGGAAGCGCTGGCCCTGGTGGACAAGCTGCACCGCGCCTTCGAGCCGCGCCGCCAGCAGCTGCTGGCCGCGCGCGTCGAACGCGCCAAGCGCCTGGACGCGGGCGAGCGCCCCGACTTCCTGCCGGAGACCAGGTCGATCCGCGAAGGCGACTGGAAGATCGCGCCGATCCCGAAGGCGCTGGAATGCCGCCGCGTCGAAATCACCGGCCCGGTCGAAGCGAAGATGGTCATCAACGCGTTCAACTCGGGCGCGGACAGCTACATGACCGACTTCGAGGATTCGAACACGCCGAACTGGCACAACCAGCTGCAGGGCCAGGTGAACCTGAAGGCCGCCGTGCGCCGCACGCTGACCCTCGAGGCCAAGGGCAAGGTCTACAAGCTGAACGACAAGATCGCCACGCTGCAGGTGCGTCCGCGCGGCTGGCATCTGGACGAGAAGCACGTGACCATCGACGGCCAGCGCGTGTCGGGCGGCATCTGGGACTTCGCGCTGTTCCTGTTCCATAACGCCAAGGAGCAGATCGCGCGGGGCGCCGGTCCGTTCTTCTATCTGCCGAAGATGGAAAGCCATCTGGAAGCACGCCTGTGGAACGACATCTTCGTGATGGCGCAGAACGAGATCGGCCTGCCGCAGGGCACCATCAAGGCGACCGTGCTGATCGAGACGATCCTGGCCGCCTTCGAGATGGAAGAAATCCTGTACGAACTGCGCGAGCACAGCGCCGGCCTGAACGCCGGCCGCTGGGACTACATCTTCTCGTGCATCAAGAAGTTCAAGACGGACAAGAACTTCTGCCTGGCCGACCGCGCCAAGGTCACGATGACCGCGCCGTTCATGCGCGCCTACGCGCTGCTGCTGCTCAAGACCTGCCACAAGCGCGGCGCGCCCGCGATCGGCGGCATGAGCGCGCTGATCCCGATCAAGAACGATCCGGAGAAGAACGAGATCGCGATGCAGGGCATCATCGGCGACAAGCGCCGCGACGCGACCGACGGCTATGACGGCGGCTGGGTGGCCCACCCGGGCCTGGTCGAGCCGGCGATGAAGGAATTCGTCGCGGTGCTGGGCGACAAGCCGAACCAGTTCGAGAAGCAGCGCCCGGACGTCAACGTGACCGGCGCCGACCTGCTGAACTTCCAGCCGGAGACGCCGATCACCGAAGGCGGCCTGCGCATGAACATCAACGTGGGCATCCATTACCTGGGCGCCTGGCTGGCCGGCAACGGCTGCGTGCCGATCCACAACCTGATGGAAGACGCCGCCACCGCCGAGATCTCGCGCTCGCAGGTCTGGCAGTGGATCCGCTCGCCGAAGGGCGTGCTGGAAGACGGCCGCAAGGTGACCGCCGAGATGGTGCGCGCGCTGATCCCGGAAGAGCTGGCCAAGGTCAAGGAAGTGGTCGGTGGCGACACGAAGACCTACGACCGCGCCGCCGAGATCTTCGAACAGATGTCGACGTCGGAATCGTTCGCCGAATTCCTGACGCTGCCGCTGTACGAGGAGATCTGAGCCCGATCGTCGCCCCCGCGAAAGCGGGGGTCCAGCGACTGATAAGGACACTGGGTCCCCGCTTGCGCGGGGACGACGAACCGACTCACAAGCCCGCATCCGCGGGCTTTTTGCTTTGCGGAATGCGGCGCCGGCGCGAGGCCTTCATAATGGCGGCTTGAGCAAGAGGGAGAATCAAGTTGCGCTTCGAGCATCTGGTAGAGATCAATGACCCCAACATGCCGGCGCTGGACCCGCTGACGGCGGACCAGGTCTGGCAGGGGCTGGTACTGCGCGGCCAGTCGCCGGAGCTGTTCGTGCTGGGCCTGGACCGTGCCGACATCACGGGCCGCGGCGACGACTGGATCGAACGCGTGCTGCATTTCGGCAAGGCCGAGGTGCGCGACCGGGTCGTGTTCGAGGCGCGCCGCTCGGTCCGCTACGAGACCGCCGCCACCGCCGACCACGCCGGCGGCACGCTGACGATGACGATCGAGACACCCGGACCGGGCGCGCTGCTGCTGCGCTTCACCTACGAGACCACGATGCCGGCGGTCGACGCCAGCGGCGACGACCGCTACGCCGAGATCGTCAAGTCGGCCTATCACGAGGCCGATCTCGATACGGTCCGCAAGATCCGCGAACTGGCCAGCACCGGCAGGCTCGGGTGAGCGAGGATTCCCTGCCGCCGCGTGGCGGCGGCGATCGCGCGCGCCGCGCGCCGACGCGCGCGTACCTGCGCGAGCGCTATGGCGACAAGCTGCGCTGGCTGGTGCTGGTCACGCTGATGATCGGCACGATGTCGTCGATCGTGTCGTCGACCATCGTCAATGTCGCGGTGCCGGACCTGAGCCGGCATTTCGGGCTGGGGCAGGAGCGCGCGCAATGGGTCGCGGCCAGCTTCATGATCGCGATGACGCTGGCGATGCTGCTGACCCCCTGGCTGCTGAACCGCTACGGGCTGCGCCGCACCTTTCTCGGCGCGGCGGTGCTGCTTGGCGTCGGCGGGCTGGTCGGCGGCTTCTCGCCCAGCTATGGCGTGATGATCGCGATGCGCGTGGCCGAAGGCATCGCCGCGGGCATCATGCAGCCGCTGCCCAATATCCTGATCCTGCGCGTGTTCGAGGAACGCGAGCAGGGCCGGGCGATGGGCATGTTCGGCTTCGGCGTGGTGCTGGCGCCGGCGCTGGGGCCGAGCCTGGGCGGCTTCCTGGTCGAATCGTTCGGCTGGCGCTCGATCTTCTTCGTGGTGGTGCCGCTGACGATCGTCGCCGGGCTGATGGCGCGCCGCTTCATGGCGATCGATTCGGCGATGATGGGCGAGCGCAAGCCGCTCGACTGGCAGGGGCTGGCGCTGGCGGGGGTCGCCACGGTGATGCTGCTGAACGGCCTGGTCGAGCTGCGCGAGGACACCGTTACCGGCCTGCTGCTGTCGGGGCTCGGCGTGCTGCTGCTGGTGCTGTTCGTGCTGTGGCAGCTGCGTGCTTCCGATCCGCTGATGAACATGCGGCTGTACAGCTATCGGCAGTTCTCGGCCGGCGCGGTGGTGGCCTTCATCTATGGCGCCGGGCTGTTCGGCTCGACCTATCTGCTGCCGGTCTACATGCAGATGGCGCTGCAGTACTCGCCGTCGCAGGCGGGCTTCGTGCTGCTGCCGGCCGGCATCGCGCTGGCCGTGACCATCGCGCTGGCGGGCCGCCTGACCAGCCGCGTGCCGCCGCATATCCAGGTGTCGGTAGGGCTCGCGCTGCTGGCGGCGTCCTTCCTGCTGATGGCGCTGGGCTCGCTGACGACGCCCTACGTGGTGCTGATCGCGCTGGCGGTGCTCGGCCGCATCGGGCTCGGTTGCATCCTGCCTTCGCTGTCGCTGGGGGCGATGCGGGGCGTCGATTTCTCGCTGATCGCGCAGGGCTCGAGCGTGATCAACTTCGTGCGGCAGCTGGGCGGTGCCATCGGCGTCAGCCTGGCCGGGGTCGGCCTGCAATGGCGGCTCGAGTCGCACGGCGCGCTGCTGGCCGGCAATCAGGCCGGGGCCGATGCCGCGGCGCGCATCCGCGCGTTCGACGAGACCTTCCTGGCGGTGGGGCTGGTGATCGCGACCGCGATCCTGGCCGCCTGGCGGATCCGGCCGCGGCAGCAGCCGGAACGGGTGGGGCAATAGCGCCTTTTGCTGTCGCCCCCGCGAAAGCGGGGGCCCAGCGTCTTGCCGTCTCGCGTGGGAGCCGCTGGGTCCCCGCCTGCGCGGGGACGACAGCGAGAGCGCTACGCGGTCAGGCTCAGCTCGCCGCGCCCGACTTCAGCTCCTCGACCAGCTCGATGTACTTCTGCATCGCCTCTTCCTGGCTGGTGCCCTTCAGCGTTTCCCACGCCTCGAACTTGTAGCGGCCGACGAAGTCCGTCATGCCCGGCTTGTCGCCATGGACATCGCCCTCGCTGCCTTGCTTGAACAGCGCGTACAGCCGCAACAGCGTCATGTTGCTGGGGCGTTCGGACAGTTGCTTGACGTCGTTCTGCGCTTGCTCGAAGCGCTGTTGCAGGTCGCTCATGGGGACTCCGGGACGGTGAGGGGGATGGACCCGCGATGATAGCCCCGCAGGCCGCCAAACCCGCCCGGAAAAAACCGAGGGCGGCTTCGGTTCGGCGGCCAGCGGATACAATCGCGGCATGTCATGGATTCTTGCCGTTGAAACCTCCACCGAGTGGTGTTCGGTCGCGCTCGGCCACGCCTCGCCGTCCGATGGGCTGCGTTGCCTGGCCCGCCACGAACAGACCGGTCCGCGCTCGTCGGGCCGGGTCCTGCCCGCCGCGGGCGAACTGCTGGCCGAGGCCGGCATCCGGCTGGCCGATTGCGCCGCGATCGCCTTCGGCGCCGGCCCGGGATCGTTCACCGGCCTGCGCACCGCCTGCGGCATCGCCCAAGGCTTGGCCTTCGGCGCCGATCTGCCGGCCGTTCCCATCAATACGCTGATGGCCTGCGCCGAACGCGTGCGCGGAGTCCCCGGGGCCGCGCTGGAGGGCGACACCGCGGCCGTGGCGCTGCCTGCCGGCATGCCGGTGCTGGTCGCGCTCGACGCGCGCATGGACGAGGTCTACACCGGGCTGTTCGACTGGGACGCGGCCCGCGGCGAATGGCAGGAAGCCGGTCCGATGCGCGTGATCGCGCCCGAGGCGGTGCAGGCGCCGGCCGCAACGTTCTGGCTGGCGGGCAACGGCGCCACGGTCTATGGCGAACGATTGCACGCCGCCGCGCAGGCCGC
>NZ_AMPR02000147.1:0-7538 GCF_000307735.3 Cupriavidus sp. HPC(L)
GGCGCGCGTGGCAGCCACCGGCGCGACTGGCCGCGCGAGCCGCCGCGCCGGCGGCAGCGGACCGCAGAAGCCAAAGTCGACCTCCGGCACGCGGCCGCAGATCAGTTCGGCGATCGCGCGTCCCGAGCCGCAGCCGTGCGTCCAGCCCAGCGTGCCATGGCCGGTGTTCAGATACAGCCCCTGCACCGCGCTCGCGCCGATATATGGCACGTTGCCCGGCGTCGCGGGACGCAGGCCGGTCCAGTAGCGCGCCAGTTCGGGCCGGCTGACACCGGGGAAGATCTCCAGCGTGCGCCGCACGATGGCCTCGCAGCGCACCGGGTTCAGCTCCATCGAATAGCCGTTGAGCTCGGCGGTGCCGGCGATGCGCAGCCGGTCGCCCAGCCGCGAGAACACCAGCTTGTACTCGTCGTCGGTCAGGCTGACGCTCGGCGCGCGCTCGGGGTCGAGCACCGGCAGCGTGGCCGAATAACCCTTTGCCGGATAGATGTCGAGCTTGACGCCCAGCGGGCGCGCCAGCATCGGGCTGAAGCTGCCGAGCGCGAGCACGTAGGCGTCGGCCTGCTCGACCGTGTACGCGCCGGTCTCGTCGGCGATCTCGACCCCACGCATGCGGCCGCCTTCGGCCAGCAGCCGCTGCACGCGCACGCCATAGCGGAAGCGCACGCCGCGCGCCTCGCACAGCGCGGCCAGTCCGGTGGTGAAGCGATGCACGTCGCCGGACTCGTCCTCGCTGGTGTAGGTGGCGCCCGCCAGCCGCGGCGCGATCGACGCCAACGCGGGTTCCAGCTTCACCACTTCGTCGGGACCGATCACGCGGCGCTCGCAGCCGAGCTCGCGCATGATGCGCGCCGGCTCGATCGCCGCGTCGAATTCCTTCTGGCTGGTATAGAAGTGCAGGATGCCCCGGGCCAGGTGGTCGTACTCGATGCCGGTCTCGGCGCGCAGCGCCTGCAGGCTGGCGCGGCTGTAGGTGCCGAGATTGAGCAGCTGGATCATGTTGCGGGTGGAACGCCGGGCCGGACATTCGCGCAGGAATTTGAGGCCCCACGACCATTGCGCCGGGTCGGCGCGCAGGCGGAACAGCAGCGGCGCGTCCTCGCGTCCCAGCCAGCTGAGCAGCTTCAGCGGCGCCGACGGGTTGGCCCAGGGCTCGGCATGGCTGACCGAGATCTGGCCGCCGTTGCCGAAGCTGGTTTCGCGTGCCGCGCCGGCATTGCGCTCGAGCACCACGACCTCGTGGCCGGCCTTGGACAGATACCACGCCGAGGCCACGCCGATCACGCCGGCTCCCATCACGATGACTTTCATTTCAGGCTCCAGGATGCAAAAAGGGGCAGCCGGCCGGCATCGTTGATGCCAACCCGGCTGCCCCCACTGTCCTTTTGCCTGAGAGATTCACCGCGTCCGCCCCGGACCCGGCTTGCCCCTTCGGCGGCCGTCATCGTCAAATCATGATGGCGGCGCTCTCCAGTTCGTTGTCGTCTCCAGTCTTCGGTACCTGAGCGTTTCGGGGGTACGCCTTCGGCAGCGCTGCCGCCGCGCTGTCGCGGCAGGCTCGCTTTCTCCTGGATGGGCGGACAGTAACACGGCGCGGCGGCGGCCGCAACGCGAGTTACTGACGCCCGGCGGGCGGCGTCCCCGCCTTGCGAGCCTGCTTGTTGGCGTACATCGCCTGATCGGCCTGCGCCAGCAGATCGGCGATGCCCGCATGGCGGGCGGGATCGAACGCGACCGCGCCGGCGCTGAAGTCGAGCCGATAGCCGCGCTGGCTCTGCGCGTTGTGTGCCTCCACGCCTTGCCGCAGCCGGGCCAGCATCGCGTCGCACTGGTCGGCACAGGCGTCGACAAGCAGCACGACGAACTCGTCGCCGCCGAGCCGTCCGATCAGGTCGGACTGCCGGAACGCCTGGCGCAATTGATCTGCGAAGGCGGCCAGCGCCAGATCGCCCTCCGCGTGGCCGAAGCGGTCGTTGATGGCCTTGAAGCCATCCATGTCGAAGAACAGCAGCGTGGCCGGCATGCGCTGGCGCTGGCAGACCGCCAGCGCATGCTGCGCCAGCGCCGAGAAGCCGCGCCGGTTCGACAGCATCGTCAGGTCATCCATCGACGCCAGTTGCGCCGACTCCAGCTCCTGCTCGGCCAGGCGCCCCAGATCGTGCAGCAGCGCCTGGTCGTCCTTGTCGAACTCGCGCGGCGCGGTGTCGATCAGGCACAGCGTGCCGACCTTGGCGCCGCCGCGTACCGCGAGCGGGCAGCCGGCATAGAAGCGCACGCCGGGCGCGCCCGTGACCAGCGGGTTGTCGTGAAAGCGCTGGTCCTGCAGCGCATCGGGCACGATCAGCAGATCGTCGCGCAGGATCGCGTGGCCGCAGAACGATTGCTCGCGTGGCGTTTCGCGGACGGCCAGGCCGAACGAGGACTTGAACCATTGCCGCCTGGCATCAACCAGGCTGACCAGCGCGATCGGCACGTCGAACAGCCGCCTGGCCAGGCGTGTCAGCCGGTCGAAGCGCTCTTCGGCGGCGGTATCGAGGAGGTTCAGCGAATACAGCGCGTCGAGGCGCCGCGGGTCATCGGCGGGAATGGGAGCAGGAATCATCTCGTCAATGCGATCGTTGTTACCCCGATCGTCGTCGGCCCGTCTGGAGCGGGTTTGTCGCCGGCCGCCGCGGTGCCGCGGGGCCGGTCGATGGGTCGTTCAATGTGTGGGCGGCCGCATGCGCCGTCGTGGACGTGGCCGCCAGCACCGGTGCGCTGACGCTACACCTCGCGCGTCATCCCCTTCAGATCGATCCATTGTTCGAACTGCTCGGCGGTGACATGGCCCGAGGCGATTGCCGCCTCGCGCAGCGACAGGTTGCGGGCCACGGCCAGCTTGGCGATCTCGGCGGCCTTGTCGTAGCCGATATGCGGGTTCAGCGCGGTGACCGGCATCAGCGATCGTTCGAGCAGCTCGGCGATGCGCGCCCGGTCGGCTTCGACGCCGGCCACCATGTGTTCGGCGAAGCTGGCCGCCGCGTCGGCCAGCAGTGTAACCGACTGCAGCAGGCTGTAAACGATGACCGGCTTGTAGGCGTTCAGCTCCAGCGTGCCGAGACCGTTGGCCAGCGTGATCGTGGTGTGGTTGCCGATCACACGGCAGCAGACCATCGCCAGCGCCTCGGCCTGGGTCGGGTTGACCTTGCCCGGCATGATCGACGAGCCCGGCTCGTTGGCCGGCAGCTGCAGTTCGGCAAAGCCCGCGCGCGGGCCGGAACCGAGCAGCATGAAGTCGCGCGCGATCTTCAGGAAGGACGAGGCCGTGGTGTTCAGCGCGCCGGACAGATCGGCGAGCGCGTCGTGCGCGGCCTGCAGCGCGTAGCGGTTGGCCGCTGGTTCGAACGGCAGGCCCGTGTAGTCGGCCAGCGCGCGCGCGAAGGCGGCGGCAAAGCCGGCGGGCGCATTCAGGCCGGTGCCGACCGCGGTGCCCCCCTGGGGCACCGGCATCGCGCGCAGCACGGCCTGGTGCAGCCGCGCCTGCGCATCGGCGACCTGCGCCTGGTAACCGGAGAACTCCTGGCCCAGCGTCAGCGGCACCGCATCCTGCAGATGGGTGCGGCCGACCTTGACGATGTCGGCGAAGGCCTCGACCTTGCTGCCCAGCGTCTTCTGCAACGTCTCCAGCGCCGGCAGCAGCTGGCGCTGCACCGCGCGCGCGGCGGCGATATGCATCGCGGTCGGGAAGCTGTCGTTGGACGACTGGCTCGCGTTGACGTGGTCGTTGGGATGAACCGGACGCTTGCTGCCGACCTCGCCGCCGAGCAGCTGGATCGCACGATTGGCGATCACCTCGTTCAGGTTCATGTTGGTCTGCGTGCCCGAGCCGGTCTGCCAGACCGACAGCGGAAACTCGTCGGGCCACTGGCCGGCGATGATCTCCTCGGCGGCCTGTTCGATCGCCTGCGCCAGCGCCGCGTCGAGCACGTTCAGCTCGCGGTTCGCACGCGCCGCGCACAGCTTCAGGATCGCAAAGGCCTCGATCAGCGCGGGCGGCATCTTCTCGTTGCCGATGCGGAAGTTCTGGCGCGAGCGCTCGGTCTGCGCGCCCCACAGGTGGTCGGCGGGGACGGGTACCTGGCCCAGGCTGTCCTGTTCGATGCGGGTCGCTGGGGGCTGCTGGTCTGACATGACTGGCTCCTGTGAACGAACGATGCGGATCGGCCTTCTAGGATACGCCGCCGGGACTGCCGACGCCGCGCCGGCGCGCAAGCCGGCCTACGGGCGCGCCTCCCGCGATCGGTTCGCCAGCTCGGGCGGGCCGATCTCGAAGCGGCCGCGTCCGGCGTCCTTGGCGCGGTACAGCAGCGCATCGGCCTCCTTGGCCAGCTGCTGCCATGTCATCGGCGCGCCCTGGTACAGCGCGATGCCGATGCTGACATTGACGTCGACGAAGGCGCCCTCGATGAAGAAGCGGCGGCCCACCGCATGCAGGATCGCGCCGGCGACGCGCACCGCGACATCGGGCCGGTCGATGTCCTCCATCACGATGGCGAACTCGTCGCCGCCCAGCCGCGCCACCGCATCGCGCTCGCGCACGCAGCGCTGCACGCGCTTGGCAAAGCTCTGCAGCAGCTGGTCGCCGGCCGCGTGGCCATAGTGGTCGTTGACCGCCTTGAAGCGGTCCATGTCCAGATACAGCAGCGCCATCAGCCGGTCCTGCGAGCGGCTGCGCGCCATCGCCTCGGCCAGCCGCGTCTCGAACGCGCTGCGGTTCAGCAGCTGCGTCAGGTGGTCCAGGCGCGAGATCTGCGCGAGCCGCAGCGTCTCGAGCTTGCGCGCGGTGATGTCCTGCACATGGACATGCACGCCCTCGACGCGGCTGCCATCGGCGCTCCACTCGGGCCGGAAATTGGTTTCGGTGCAGTGGTAGTCGGGATCGTGGAACTCGGTCTCGAACGTGACCGCGGTGCCGGCCAGCGCCTGCTGCAGATACGGCTGGATGCGGGCGTAGCGCGCCTCGCCCAGCAGTTCGCGCAGCGTCATGCCGCGCAGCTGGTCGAGCGGAATGCCGAAGGTGCGCTCGTAGGCGAGGTTGTTGAAGACGTAGCGCTCGTCGGTGTCGATGAACGCCAGCAGCGACGGCAGCGTGTCGGTGACCGCGCGCAGACGCGTTTCGCTGCGGTGCAGCTGTTCGCGGCGCTCGCGCACGTCGCGCATCAGCCGGGCGAACGCGCGCGCCAGCACGCCGATCTCGTCATGGCGATGGGTCGACAGCCTCTCGTAGGCCGACAGGTCGCGCGCGCTGTCGCGCACCACGCGCCGCAGCTGCGCCAGCGGCGCGAACATCCAGTGCACCGCGAACCAGTTCAGCACCGCCGCCAATCCCACCGCGACCGCCGACCACAACAGGAAGCGCTGCTGCATCGCGTGCAGCGGCTGGAAGGCCTCCTTGGCCGGCAGCACGGCGACCAGTTCCCAACCGGTGGTCGCCATCAGATAGCGTGCGATGACCGGCTCGCGCGGTGTCAGGAACTCCAGGGTCGCCGGCTGTGCCTGCACGCCGCAGGTCTCTCCCTGCGCGCGCGCCGGCCGCCCGACCTGCTGCTGCAGCCGGTGTTGCACGTAGACCGGCTGCGCGCCGGCCGATACCAGGCAATAGAAGCCGGTGCTGGCGATCGGGCTGTGCGGCACTTCCACCAGGAAGTTCGAGCGCGCCAGGTCGATCCAGCCGCCGACCAGGCCCAGGAAGGTCTTGTCGTCCGAGACGATCGGCACGGCCAGCAGCACGCCGACCGAACCGTCGGCGCGGGCGCGGATCGGCGGGCTGATCACCGGCGCCAGGGTGCGCGCGGCCTCGCGGAAGTAGGTGCGGTCCGCGACCGACACCAGGGTGCCGTCGCGGGCCAGCAGCATGCCCCTGGCATCGACCACGACGGCGCTGTTGAAGGTACCGGGAATCGGAATGGTGCGGCTGAGCATGGCCTGCAGCTGCGCGGCCGGCGCGTCCATCATCGACTTGAATTGCGGGGCGAGGTGCTCGAGCAGGATCAGGCGATCGTTGACCGCGGAATCGAGCTGCTCCGCCGTCAGCTTGACGACGGAATCCTGTTGCGCCTGCAGTGCGTCACGCAGGTCGTCATGGGCCGATTTCAGCGAGCCCACCACGAGGGCGGCGCCGAGCACGGTCGACAGACCCGCGGTGACCAGCGCGATGCGCGTCGTCAACGACAGCGCGAACCGGGGACGACGCGTCGTGGCCGTGGCCGGGTCCTCGCGGCGATCGTCGTTCGGTGTGTCGGGCGGTCGTTTCAGCGCTACGTGCGGCGGTGCGTTGGGCGAGTCGTCGAGCAAGGGGGGACGGTTCATGCGTGCCCGCAAGGGCATTCCCCGGGTCGGCGGGTTCCGTAGGCGTCACCGTATCACATCGAGCGGCATGGTGCGAGTCGCGGCACACGGCCTGTCCCGCTGTCGCAAAGTGCATTTGGCGCGGTATAGTCCAAGCCGTGATCCGAGCCTGGACGCCAGCGGCATCGGTGCCGGTCACGACCTTGGCGCCAAGCTGCGCCGCTCCTATCCAGGCCGCACGGCCCCGCCATGCTATTGCGATGAAACTGCCTTCGCTTCCTCCCGCCGTCCTGGCTTTGCTGGTCGTGGCCGCCGGCGCTTGCGTCACCGCCGCGGCCGCCGTGCAGACCGCCGCGTGGAGCGAACGTGCCGCCGCCCAGCGGCTCGACGCGATGCTGTCGGCGAGCGTGATGGCAGTGCGCCAGCGGCTCGACACCGGCGAGCGCCTGCTGCGCGGCGCCAGCGGCCTGCTGGCGGCCGACCCCGACACGACGCGCGACCAATGGCGGGCTTATATGCTGGCGACCCAGGTCGACGATCTGCCCCCCGGCATCCATTCGGTCGGTTATGCCAGGTTGACGCAGGCCTCCGCGCTCGACGCGCTGGTCGAATCGGTTCGCGCCGAGGGCCTGCCCGCCTTCGACGTGTTCCCACGGGGCGAGCGCGAGGTCTACGCGCCGGGCGTCTATGTCGAGCCCTTCGCCGGCCGCACGCTGGGCGCGCTCGGCTTCGATCACCTGTCCGATCCGGCACGCCGGGCCACCGCGGAGGCGGCGCGCGATTCGATGCAGGCGCGCATGACGCCGCGCGTGGCGCTGCTGCGCGAGGCGCATCGCAGCGTCGCGGCGCAGGGTGCGGTGCTGTATCTGCCGGTCTACCGCAACGGCATGCCGGTCAATTCGGTGGAGGAGCGCCGGCAGGCCCTGCTCGGCTATGTCTATGCGGCCTACCGGCTCGGCGACCTGATGGCCGACGCGGCGGCGGTTCATGGCGGCAGGCTGTCGCTGTCGCTGTATCAGGGGCGGCCCTCCGCCGCCGATACCTTGCTGCTGGCCCGGGCAGGCGGCGAGGCAGCCCCCCGCAACCATTCGCATCCGCTGCGCCAGCTCGATCGCGAGCTGACGTTCGGCGGCCAGACCTGGACCGTACGCGCGACCACGCTGGCCGCGTTCGAGGAGGGCGGGCCCGGTGCGCCCGTGCCGCTGGTGATC
>NZ_AMPR02000146.1:0-38211 GCF_000307735.3 Cupriavidus sp. HPC(L)
CCGGCCTGCGGGGCAGCGCAGCCCGCCAGCAGCAGCGCGGCCAGCGTGCCGGCCAGCATGGCCGTCGGTGGCGGTCGCTTGACGGCGGCGGTGGAAAGGAACGGCGGAACCGGCGAACGTGGCGGCATGCTGCACTCCCTTTGAGGCCTATGAGGTACAGCGATTGTAGTCACTGCCGCCCATCGCCGTGCCATGCACAGCACAATCGGCCTCGCAGCAGCGTTCCTCGGCGGCCGTCAACGGCCGCCACGCCGCCGTTCCGCGGAGAGTGCCGGCTTACTTCGGTTGCATCCGGATCGCGCCATCGAGCCGGATCACCTCGCCGTTGAGCATGGTGTTGCCGATGATCGCCTGCACCAGTTGCGCGTACTCCGCCGGGCGGCCCAGCCGCGGCGGGAACGGCACCATCTTGCCGAGCGCGTCCTGCACCTCCTGCGGCATGCCCAGCAGCATCGGCGTCTCGAAGATGCCGGGGGCGATCGTCATGCAGCGCACGCCATCGCGCGACAGGTCGCGTGCCACCGCCAGCGTCATGCCGACCACGCCGCCCTTCGACGCGGCATAGGCGGCCTGGCCGATCTGGCCGTCGAAGGCGGCGACCGAGGCGGTGTTGACGATGATGCCGCGCTCGCCGCCGTCGTCCGGGGTGTTCCGCACCATCGCCGCGGCGGCCAGCCGGATCATGTTGAAGGTGCCGATCAGGTTGATGCGGATGGTCTTCTCGAAGGCGTCCAGCGGGTGCGGACCGTTCTTGCCGACGGTCTTGTTGGCGGTCGCGATGCCGGCGCAGTTGATCAGCCCGGCCAGCCGTCCCAGCCCCACCGCGGCGTCGACGACGGCCTGGCCATCGGTTTCCGAGGTGACGTCGCAGCGGACGAAGCGGCCGCTCAGTTCTCCGGCCAGCGCGGTGCCGGCGGCCTCGTTCAGGTCGGCGATGACGACCTTGCCGCCCTGCTCGGCGAGCATGCGGGCCGTGCCCGCGCCCAGGCCGGAGGCGCCGCCGGTGACGATGAATACGTTGTCTCGGATCTGCATCGATTGTCTCCTCGGGGATTGGCAGCGCCAGCCGACACCGGGCCGGCGCCTGAAGATGAAGAACGAACGGCGAATATAACGTTTACGTAAACGTCAAGCGTCGCGCCGTATTGTAAAGGCCCGCGCGGCGCGCCGATAGCGCTCACGAGAATCGTAAGCCCGCAACCATTCGCGCCAGATGTCAGGACCCCATCTGGCTAGAGTGCGCTCACGTCACACCTCGGGAGTCCCGCCGTGAGCGATTTCCATGCTGGCTGGATGCGCAGCCGCCCATCGACGCCAACGCTGGATTGGGCCGAGACTGGGCTCCAGTGTGGGCCCCACTACGAGCCCCACTGCGGGCCCCAGCGAGGGCCCCACCGCGGGCTGCACTGCGCCCGGAAGGCGGCGCACTCGACGCCGGGCGCCGGTGCCATCCAACTTGATCTGGCCGAGCCGCAGGGAACATTCGGCGCCGTGCGGCAGTTCATCCGCGATCTGCGCGTGGGCCGGCCAACCTTGCGGCTGGATACGACGGGCATCTCGCTGATGTCTTCCGCCGTGCAGGAGGCCGAGCCGCTGTTCGAGGCGGCCGACGCGATTTCTCCGGACCTGGTCCAGGCCAGCGACGTACTGCCTGCGGGCGACGCGGTCCTTGGCGTGGTCGACCTGGTCAGGACGGCCGCTGGCAAGGTCCGGACTGCGCAACAGCTCCGCGCCTCGGAGCCGGGCTACCGCCGCGCGGTCGCCGCGCTGGCCCGAACGCGCCTGCCGGAACATGTCGAGCGGCGCAAGACCGCGCTGAAGGCGGCGCGGCATTGGATCAGCGCCTGCCTGTCGACCCCGGCCCGGCACGATGGCACGCCGGCACCGGCCCTCGCCGCACACCGGCTGCCGCGGCACGGCGCCGCGTATCTTCCCGATACGTTCCGCCAGGCGCTGACCACCGGCAACGGCGACGCCGCTGCGCTGGGCAAGGCGGCCATGGGCGTGATCGACCGCGAACTCGCCTTGATCGACGGGCAACGCGACGCCATGCTGCGGCAGCATGGCGCCGAACTTCTCGGCCACGACGCCGTCGCGCGCAACGATCGCCGGGCCACGCGGCGGCTGTGCGGCAGCGCCATTGCCTGCCTGCGAGACAGCAGCCTGCAGGCGCTGCGCGCCGGCTACGAAACCAGTCCGATCGCGGTGTCCGGATGGGACGCCCCGCTGGACCTCGGGCTGGTTCCCGGCGGCATGCTGTCGCTCGGCCTCGGCGCGGCGATTGGCCTGGCCCACGTCGGTTGCGGCATCGGCGAACTGGCAGAGGCCCGGCGGCATGAGGCAACGCTGCGCGAGGTCAACGAGGCGATCCGCGACAATCTGCGCCGGCTGTCGGCCGATCCCGCACGGCGCAGGCGGCTGCAATCGCCCGCCGCGACCGAGGGGCTGCATTGGTTCGCCGGCGGACAGCGCCGCTGGCGCGAGCGTGCCCGCGCGCTGGGGCGCTGGGCCACTGTCCGTATCGCCTATGGCGTCGGCACCGTGCTGATGTCGGGCGCCGGCATGGCAACGATGGTGCTAGCTGGCACGGCCGCACTGGCGACCCCGGCGGCGCCGCTGCTGGTGGCGGTCGGCGGTGTGCTCGGCGGCGCCTGGTTCCTGTTCACGTTGATCCGGATCGCGATGCGGTTCGCGCGCAGCCGTGCCGATACGCGCGAGCGCGAACAGCTGGCGCACGCGGTCCGCAGCGGCGCGGCGCGTGGCGCGTGCGCCGACACGCTGTCGCAATGCAGCCTGGCGCAGCTCGAGTCCTTGCGACACGAAAGCGCGGCGCTGTCCGGCAATCGCCATTGGCAGGCCGCGATGCTGACGCGACGGCTGCTGATCGACGATCCGGCCGACAAGAACGCCGGCAAGACCGCCCGGCTCGAGGCCTCGGCCCTGCTGCAGGCACTGGGCATGTCGAAGATGTCCACCACGCTGCTGAAACACGCCGGCTTCGAGCTCGCCTATCGGACGATCTTCCATCATCTGCATGGCGATGGCGCGCAGACCGCCTGGCATGACGGGACCTTCCATCGCGTGCCGGCGTCCGCCGCACCGCGCACGCCGGCGCACGGCGGCTAACCTCGCGCAACGGCAATGAAAAAGGCGGCCAACGGCCGCCTTCGCGCTTTCACGGCGCAGGGCTTCGGCGGCTTACTTCAGCGCCTCGAACACGCGTGCCGTGATCTCGTCAACCGAACCGACGCCGCTGATCTTGCGATACTGCGGCGGCGCGACGCTCGCGCCAGGCGCGCCGTTGGCGGCCCAGTCCGAGTAGTAGTCGACCAGCGGGCGGGTTTGCTGCGCGTAGACATCGAGACGTTTGCGCACGGTCTCTTCCTTGTCGTCGTCGCGCTGGATCAGCGGCTCGCCGGTTTCGTCGTCGACGCCGGCGGTCCTGGGCGGGTTGTACTTCAGATGGTAGGTGCGGCCCGAGGCGGCATGCACGCGGCGGCCGCTCATCCGTTCGATGATCGCGTCGAACGGCACGTCGATTTCCAGCACGTAGTCGATCGCCACGCCGGCTTCCTTCATCGCCTCGGCTTGCGGGATCGTGCGCGGAAAGCCGTCGAACAGATAGCCGTTGCGGCAATCGTCCTGCTTCAGGCGGTCCTTGACCAGGCCGATGATGATGTCGTCGGAGACCAGACCGCCCGCGTCCATCACCTTCTTCGCCTCGATGCCCAGCGGGGTGCCGGCCTTGACCGCGGCGCGCAGCATGTCGCCTGTGGAGATCTGCGGGATGCCGAACTTCTCGCAGATGAACTTGGCTTGCGTGCCTTTGCCGGCGCCGGGGGCGCCCAACAGGATCAAACGCATTTACGGGTCCTCAGAGTTTTGAATCCGGTATGGCGGGGGAATGGAAGGAGGGTAACGCCGAAACTTGACGTGTGGCTTACCGCGCGATGGTCAGGCACGCAGGCGCCGCCATGGCTGGTGACCGGCGCGGTCCGCATGCGGTTGGCATGGGCGCAAGCCGGACGGCTCATTCTTCATCTCCCCACCGAGCCTGCGTCGTCGCCCGCATTGACGGCGACAGCGGCTCTTTATTGGCGTGCATTATGCCACGAGGCAGCCGGGAATCGGCCTGCCGCGGCGGTCAACGGTGTGTAAACCGGAGCGGGCGAATGGCCCGCCCCGTGCGGGATTGCGCCGGTTTGCGCTCAGCCGCCGATGGCTGCGGAGGCCTCGGACCACAGCGCGCGCACGCGCTCCAGATCGGCGGGGGTATCGACGCCGGGCGCCGGCGCGGCGTCGGTGGCCAGGACCGCGATGCGTTCGCCATGCCACATCGCGCGCAGCTGTTCGAGCGCCTCGGTCTGTTCGAGCGGCGCGACGGGCAGCGCCGGAAAGCGGCGCAGGAAGCCGGCGCGATAGGCGTACAGGCCGATATGGCGCAGCACCGGCATGTCCGGCAGCGGCACCTGCGCGTTCGCGGCCGGGGCCGACGGCACGCCCGACCAGGCATCGCGCGCCCAGGGAATCGGCGCGCGCGAGAAGTACAGCGCGCGGCCGGCGCTGTCGCAGACCACCTTGACCACATTCGGATTGAAGACCTCGCCGATCTCGTGCAACGGATGGGCGGCGGTGGCGATCGCGCAGTCGGGGTGGGCGGCCAGATGCCCGGCCACCGCGTCGATCAGCGCCGGCGCGATCAGTGGTTCGTCGCCTTGCACATTGACCACGATCGCATCGTCGTCCAGCGACAGCAGCGTGGCGACCTCGGCCAGCCGGTCGGTGCCGGTGGCATGGTCGGCGCGCGTCAGTACCGCTTCGATGCCGTGCTCGGCGCAGGCGGCGCGCACGGTGTCCGCGTCGGTGGCGACCACGATGCGGCGCGCCGACGAGGCGTGGGCGCGCTCGGCGACGCGCACGATCATCGGCTTGCCGGCAATATCGGCCAGCGGCTTGTTCGGCAGGCGCGTCGACGCGAGCCGCGCGGGAATGACGACGGTGAAATCGGCCAGCGACATCGAGCCAAGCCTCAGGTCGGATCGATGGCGCGGCCCGGTACCGACTGGCGGGCCTCGTCGGCCAGCATCACCGGAATGCCGTCGCGAATCGGATAAGCCAGCTTGTCGGCATGGCAGATCAGTTCCTGCGCGGCGCGGTCGTATTCGAGCTTGCCCTTGCACAGCGGGCAAACCAGGATTTCAAGCAGCCGGTTGTCCATCTTGGTGTTCCTTGGTGTGGCTGGCCGCGGCGGCGGCGCCAGTGGCCGCGGTCGGCGCTGCCTGGCAGCGCGCAATGACGGTGCGGCGAATTCGATCGATCAGACCCGGATCGATCACGGGCCTGGTGGGGACGACCCAGATGCGCGGGTCGAGCGGCTCGCGAAGCCGGTCGCATTTTACGGCATCCTTCTCGGTGATCAGGATCGCCTCGGCGGCCTGCGCGGCCGGATGGTTGACGAACGGGTCCTCGGCGAAGTCGTAATGGTCCGGCAGCGGCAGCGTATCGGGCTGCAGGCCCGCGCCGCGCAGGCTGGCGAAGAAGCGTTCGGGGTTGCCGATGCCGGCCGCGGCCAGCACGCGCCGTTCCGCGAAGGCCGACAGCGGCCGCACCATGGTCGGATCGGCGAGCTGCCAGGCCTGCTCGAGCTCGAGCCGCATGCCGTAGACCTCGGGCCGGTCCGGCGTCGCGCGGAAATACGGATCGTTGATCAGCGTGGCATCGCGGCGGCGCGACAGCGGCTCGCGCAGCGGGCCGGCCGGCAGCAGCCAGCCGTTGCCGCCCATGCGGCCGTCGAACATCACGATTTCGAAGTCGCGCTGCAGCCGGTAGTGCTGCAGGCCATCGTCGAGCAACAGCACATTGATGCCCGGATGCGAGACCAGCATCGCCTGTGCGCAGGCGACGCGGTCGGGAAAGACCCAGACCGGCACGTCGGTCGAGCGCGCGATCAGCAGCGGTTCGTCGCCGACGTCCTCCGCCTTCGAGGTCGCCTTGACGCGGCGCGGCCGCTCCAGCTTGACGCCATAGCCGCGCGACACCACGCCGGGACGCAACCCCGCCTCGCACAGCGCATCGGCCAGCGCGATCACTGCCGGCGTCTTGCCGGTGCCGCCGACGGTCACGTTGCCGACCACCACCACCGGCATCGGCAGCCGCGTCGACTTGAACCAGCCGCGCCGATACGCCAGCCGCCGCATGGCGCTGATCGCACCGAACAGGCCGGCGAACGGCAGCATCAGCCAGGCAAACCAGCCGCGGCGTTGCCACTGGCGGGTAACGAAGTCGGACAGCAGATGACGGGCAGCGGGCATGGGTAGAAGGAGAGCGATTTTCGCCAGAGTCTATCGTGTCGCGGTGGGGCGGCATGGTAGTGCCCCCCTGTCCCGCTTGCGGGACAGGGGTTGGGGGAGAGGGCAAGCGGCACTTGCGATGCCACCGCTGCTTGAAACCACCCCCTCTCCCCGACCCTCTCCCCCTGAGGAAGAAAGGGAGAACGCAACCGGACCTGACCGGCGTTCGTCGGGGCAGGCGCCTACCGCGTCCCGCCGCTCTGCGTCGCGAACGTCAGCCGCGACAGCCCGGCAACCCGCGCGGCCTCCATCACGTTGACCACCGACTGGTGGCTGGCCTGGGCATCGGCGCTGACGATCAGCACCGGCGCCTGCGCCGCCGCGGTGCCGGCCAGCGCGCGCAGCCGCTCGGCCAGGCCGGCGACATCGCGCACGCCGATGCGCTCCTTGTCGAGCGCGTATTCGCCATTGGCCGACACCGACACCACGATCTCGCGCGGCCGCTGCTGGGCCGTTTCCGCCTCGGCGGTCGGCAGCTGGATGCGCAGCTCGGTGTAGCGCGAATAGGTGGTCGTGATCATCAGGAAGATCAGGATCACCAGCAGCACGTCGATCAGCGGGATCAGGTTGATCTCGGGCTCGTCGCGCCTGGCACGGGTACGGAATCGCATGGCCTGCATCCGCCTCAAGCGCGCCGCTGCGGCAGGATCGCATCGAGGAACGCGGCCGCGCGCGATTCCAGCTCGGCCACATAGTCGTCGACGCGCCGGCGGAAATAGCGCCAGAAGATCAGCGCCGGGATCGCGACCATCAGGCCGAAGGCGGTGTTGTACAGCGCCACCGAGATGCCGTGCGCCAGTTGTTCGGGATTGGCGCCGGTGCCGCCCTGGCTGCCGAAGATCTCGATCATGCCAATCACGGTGCCGAGCAGGCCCATCAGCGGCGCGACCGACGCGATCGTCCCCAGCGCGTTCAGATAGCGCTCGAGCTCGTGCGCGACCGCGCGGCCGGCTTCCTCGACCGCATCCTTGGCCGCGTCGCGCGACGTGTCCGGCTGGGCGATCACGTGCCGCAGTCCGGCGGCCAGCACGCGGCCCAGCGGCGAATCGCGTTCGAGCGAGTCGACTACGTCCGGCGTCGCGCGCCGTTGCCGCGCGACGGTCAGCGCCTGGTCGTACAGCTTGGCCGGCAGCACCTTGCTGCGCTTCAGGCTCAGCGAACGTTCGACGATCAAGGCCAGCGCAATGACCGAGGCCAGCAGCAACGGCCAGATCGGCCAACCGGCCGCTTCAATGATGGAAAACACAAGGACACCCCGAGTCGCCGGCGCGAAGGGAAGGGACTGCGGCAGGCCGGCGTAAAAAAACAGGCGCCACTCTAACGCGCGGTCCCCGGCGGGGCAAGCCGACAGGGCTGGTGCGATCCACTTTCAGACATGTCCACACCCGGCAGGGACAGCGCTGTGGATCGATTGTGGAAAGCGGGCGGACAGGCGCGCTAAGTCCTTGATCGTAAAGGGCGTCCACCGCCCTGCTTAAAAAATGGGCAGACGAGCCGGCAAGCCCGGCAGGGCGGTCGGGCGACACGGTAACGGCCCACCGCCGCCATTGCGCCTCGTGGCTTTCCACACGGCAGCGGGACAGGATTGTGGAACAAGTGTGGACAGGCGCCTGACAAGCGCGCCAAGTCATTGATCCGTATGGGATTACGCGGGCTTGCTTAAAAATTGTGCAACCATGCCAAAAAGGCCCGCCGCGTCGACGATCGGCAACGGAAATCCAAAAGTCGACCTCTTTCCACATCCCAGCGGGACAGCGTTGTGGAGCGCCTGTGGATAAGCCCGGGAGAAGCGGGGCAAGGGCTTGATCGGTAAGGTAATTCTTCGGGCTGCCTAAAAAAGTGGCAATGTCGGGAGCCGCGAGCGGCGTCGCTTTATCCTTCACGTGGTTTGCATATCGGTGCGCGAGCGACGTTTCGTCCACCAAGCTCCGTGTGGGTCCGCACAGTCGGTGTTACCGCCCTGTAGTTGTCCAGAGTTCCTGTGGATAACTTTGTGAACAAGCTGGTGTGGACAAATGGTAAGTGATTGACGCGTAAGAGAAATTCTTACATTGCTTAAAAAGTGATGTCGTGGAAAGTCATTAAGAATCAATGGCTTGTGTCAAGCCCCTCGGAGCGCGGGCCGTTTCAGGCACCCTACAGCGAAGGGCTTGACAGAGCGGTTATGCTGTGGACATGTCCATCTGACGCCGCTTCGGAGGCGATTTGCCATGTCTGAACCATTCTCGTTTCCGCCTTCGCCAGTCACCCGGACGGCACCCGGCGGCCGCGAAGTGATCCCGGTCGGCGAACTGAACCATGCGATCGCATCGGTACTCGAACGCAACTTTCCGCTGGCCTGGGTGCGTGGAGAAATTTCCAACCTGACGCGGGCCTCGAGCGGACACTGGTATTTCTCGCTGAAGGATGCGCGTGCGCAGATCCGCTGCGTGATGTTTCGCGGACGAAACCAGCATGTCGACTTTCCGGTGCGTGAAGGCGAGGCCGTCGAAGTGCGCGCGCTGGTGTCGATGTACGAGGCGCGCGGCGAGTTGCAGCTCAATGTCGAAGCGATGCGGCGCGCGGGCGTCGGCAATCTGTACGAGGCCTTTCTGCGGCTGAAGGACAAGCTCGCGCGCGATGGTCTGTTCGATCCCGCACGCAAGCGTCCGATTCCGTCCCATCCGCACACGATCGGCGTGGTCACGTCGCTGCAGGCCGCCGCGCTGCGCGACGTGCTGACGACGCTGCGCCGGCGCGCGCCGCATATCCAGGTGCTGGTCTATCCGGTGCCGGTGCAGGGCGCGGGCGCCGCCGACAAGATCGCGGCGATGCTCGACACGGTCAGCGCGCGCGCCGAGTGCGACGTGGTGATCCTGTGCCGCGGCGGCGGCAGCATCGAGGACCTGTGGTCGTTCAACGAGGAGGTGGTCGCCCATGCGGTCGCCCGCTGCACGCTGCCGGTGGTCTGCGGCGTCGGCCACGAGACGGACTTCACCATCGCCGACTTCGTTGCCGATGTGCGGGCACCGACGCCGACCGGCGCGGCGGAACTGGTCAGCCCGGATCGTGCGCATCTGCTGGCGCAGGCGGCGCGGGCGCGCGATGCGCTCGGCCAATGCATGCGCCGTCAGCTGGAGCGGCGCGCCCAACATCTGGACTGGCTGGCGCGGCGCGTGCGCAGCCCGCAGGCGCAATTGCAGGAGCGGCGCGGACAGCTCGACAATCTCGCGCGGCATCTGCGAGCGGCATGGCGCGACAACCTGGTGGCGCGACGCCATCGGCTGCAGCTGTGGTCGATGCGCTGGCGCGCGCAACGTCCCGATGCCAGCGCAGGGCAAGCGGAACTCGCCCGGCTGGTGGTCCGCATGCAGGCCGCCAGCGAGCGTCAGCAGGAACGCGCGGCGCAGCGCCTGCATCGCGCCGCCGGCGCATTGGAACTGCTGGCGCCGCAGCGCACGCTCGAGCGCGGTTATGCGGTGCTGCTCGATCCGCGCGGCAAGGCGCTGCGGGCCCCGTCCGAGCTGCGCGCCGGCGGCCGCGTCGAGGTCCATCTGGCCGAGGGCGTGGCCGATGTCGGCATCGCCAGCGTGCAGGCCAAACTGCTCGATCTGTAGGGCTCTCGAGGGCTCTCGATGGGACCTGTCGATGGGCCCGCGGCCGCATACTGCCGCGCCCTGAAGGGGCTTTGCCGCTGGTTTGCGCCACTATGGCAAGTCACCTACAATCGGTGTCTCCCGTCCCACAACCCACAGAGACAGAACAATGGAACATACTCTCCCCCCGCTGCCGTACCCTCATGATGCGCTGGCCCCGCATATGTCCAAGGAGACCTTGGAGTTCCATCACGACAAGCATCATCAGACGTACGTCACCAATCTGAACAATCTGATCAAGGGTACGGAATTCGAGAACGCGACCCTCGAAGAGATCGTCAAGAAGTCCTCCGGCGGCATCTTCAACAACGCCGCCCAGGTGTGGAACCACACCTTCTTCTGGAACTGCCTGAAGCCGCAAGGCGGCGGTCAACCGACCGGTGCGCTGGCCGACGCGATCAACGCCAAGTGGGGCTCGTTCGACAAGTTCAAGGAAGAGTTCACCAAGACCGCGGTCGGTACCTTCGGTTCGGGCTGGGCCTGGCTGGTCAAGAAGGCCGACGGTTCGCTGGACCTGGTGTCGACCTCGAACGCCGCCACCCCGCTGACCACCGACGCCAAGCCGCTGCTGACCTGCGACGTGTGGGAACACGCCTACTACATCGACTACCGCAACGCCCGTCCGAAGTTCGTCGAGGCCTTCTGGAACGTCGTGAACTGGGACTTCGTCAGCAAGAACTTCGCTGGCTGATCGACGACAGCGCGACTGTCCTTCGACGAAACAAGGCCCTCCAACTGGAGGGCCTTGTTTTTTTGGCCGCCTTCGATGACCCTGCTGTCTTTCCCGCGAAAGCGGGAATCCAGCGTCTTCGAAAGCCACTGGGTCCCCGCCTTCGCGGGGACATCCTCGGGTCAGTTCAGGCTCGCGCCCGACTGCTTGACGATGCGCGCGTGCTTGTCCAGCTCGCTCTGGAAGAACGGCGCGGCCTGTTCCGGCGTGCTGCCGACGATCACCAGGCCCTGCGCGGCCAGAGTCTGCTGCACCGGCTTTTCATCGAGCGCGGCCTTGATCTTCGTCTGCAGATCGGCGGCCTTGTCCTTGCCCAATCCGGCCGGGCCGACGATCGCCAGCCAGGCGTCGAAGCTGTAGCGCGGCAAGCCGGACTCGGCCAGCGACGGCACGTCGGGCAGCATCGGGATGCGTTTCGGCGTCGAGACCGCGATGGCCTTCAGCTTGCCGGCCTTCAATTGCGGCAGCACGGCCGGCACCGTCAGGAAACCCATCTGCACCTGGCCGCTGAGCAGGTCGGTGGTGTAGTTGCCGGCGCCCTTGTACGGCACGTGGCGGACCTGGACCCTGGCCTCGCTGGCGAACAGTTCGGCGGCCAGATGCAGCACGGTGCCGTTGCCCGAGGAGCCGTAGTTCAGCTGGTCGGGCTTGCTCTTGAGCAGCGCGATCAGTTCCTGCACGTTGCTGGCCGGCACCGAGGGATTGACCACCAGCACCAGCGGCAGCGTGCCGATCACCGTGATCGGCGTGATGTCGCGCAGCGAGTCGAACGGCATCGCGCGGTAGATCGCGGGATTGATCACGTGGTTCGACGACACCAGGCCCAGCGTCAGCCCGTCCTTGGGCGCGCGCACGATCTGCTGCGTGCCCGGGATGCCGCCGGCGCCGGCGATGTTCTCGATCACGATCGGATGGCCGACCTGGCGGCCCATCGATTCGCTGAGCGCACGCGCCACCGCGTCGGCCTGCGAGCCCGGCTGGGTCGGCACGATCAGCCGCAGCGGCTTGCCGTCGGCCGATTGCGCGTGGGCCGCGGGCGGGACCGCGAAGGCAGCGGCAACTGTCAGTGCAGAAGTCAGGGCAACCGTCAGCGCAGCGGCGCGGCGAAGGGGGCGAAGGGCACGGCGCAGGCGGCCGACGGTGCAAAGGATGGGGGGCATGCTGTCTCCGTTGTCGCTTGGCGGGAACCTGTCGACGGTTCCTCTGCGCGCCAGTCTAGAGCGGTCAGCCTGCGGGAAAGAAATGCTGTTGCGTCGGACCCGGTATCGCGTTCCGCGATATCGGTCCACTGAACGTCATCGGTTTCGCCGGCCGCGGACCTCAGCCGCTCTCGGACGGCCCCGCCGGCGGCTCGGCCCGCAACGCCGCGATCAGCGCTTCCACCGCCCGCAGCCGCGGCGTCTTGCGCGGCGCGTAGACGCGCAGTTCGCGTTGCTGCCACGGCTCGTCCAGCGGCACGCGCACGAACCCGCGCGTACCGGCGTAGGCCGTGGTCGCGCTGCGCGGGATCACGGCCAGGCCCAGCCCCGCCTCGACCATCCGGCAGGCGGCCTCGAAGCTCGACACCGCCACGCTTTGCCGCATCGGCAGGCCCGCTTCGGCGGCGCGATCGCGCAGCTCGGTATCGAGCGCGCCGCCTTGCTGCACGATCACCAGCGGATACTGCAGGACATCGGCGTAGCGCAGTCCCGTGCGCCCCGCCAGCACATGGCCGGCCGGCAGCAGCACCATCAGCGGGTCCTGCGCGAAGTGCCACGATTCCAGCCCACGCGCACCGTCGATCGCCACGCCCACGCCGACGTCGGCATGATCGTCGAGGCAGGCGCGCAGCGTCTCGCTGGTGGAGCGCTCGTGCAACGCGATATCGACGTGCGGATGGCTCGCGCGGAAGGCGTGCAGCCGCTCGGGCAGGAAGCCGACGATCGACGAGGGGCTGGCCGACAGCCGCACGGTGCCGGCCACCTGGTCGCCCAGGTCCTGCACCTCGCGGGCGAACGCGGCGATGTCCTCGTTCAGCTTGCGGCCCAGTTCGAGTGCACGCACGCCGGCCTCGGTCAGCGCCACGCCGGTCGGCGAGCGCACCAGCAGCGTCACGCCCAGGCTGCGCTCGAGGTCGGCGATCCGGCGGCTCAGCGCCGATTGCGCGATGTGTTCGGTTTCCGCGGCACGCTTGATGGAGCCTTCCCGCGCGGCGGCGAGAAAGAGCTGGATGCTGACGGGATCGATGCGGTGCATGGGCGGTGTATGGAAGCGGGGCTTCGTATCGGACGGCCGGCGCAAGTGTCCCGCAAAACGGCCGCGTGGGACAAGGTCGACCGACCGTGCAAGCCATGGACGCAGGACCGACCGCAGGTTTACCCGGATATCTCTGCCGCAGATAGCCCCGATGCCGCATCGGCGCTTGGCCGTCGCACGGCGCCGCGCGTAGATTCGGTGATTTTCGGCACTACGTACTGTGCTGGTGCTTACCAACAAGACCGGAGAAGACCCCGATGGACCGCCTGCAGATCGATGGCCGCATTCTGTTTCTTGCCGATTGCCCGCGGACCATCGAACGGCAGTTGCGCGGCGAGGCGCTAACGCTGGAGCAGGCCGGCGCGCTGCGCGACGATGTCTCGACCGACGAGATCACGCCGGTACCGATCCTGACCCATTTCGACGACCAGCTCGGGCGCTATCCCTATACCGGCTTCCGCGCGGGCGGTGCCCAGCCGATCGGCGCCGATGCGATCCGGCAGGGCGGTTTTGCCGTGACCGTCGCCGGCAACCGCTACGGCAAGGGCTCGTCGCGCGAGCACAGCCCGGCGGCCGAGAAACTGGCCGGCATCCGGCTGGTGATTGCCCGCAGCTTCGAGCGGATCTACCGGCAGAACGCCGACAATATCGGCCTGCTGACGTCGACCGACTTCGGCCTGATTCCCCGGCTGCTGGCGGGCGAGGCGATTCCCCTCGAGGAACTGCTGGCCGGCCGCGATGCACTGGCGGCGCAGATCCTGCGCGAGGGCGGCCTGCTGCGCTTCGGCCAGCGACATCTGCGCGGCCTCGCCGGAGACGGGGCGCCAGCGGTGCAGCGCACGCAGCCGGCCGCGGATCGGCCGCGCACGCTGTTCGAGAAGATCGTCGCCCGCCATGCGATCGCGACCGAAGTCACGCCGGCCGATCCCGCACCGGGCGACGGCATCTTCGTGCGCGCCGATTGGCGCTTCATCCACGAGTACTACACCGGCATGGCCGCCCATATGCTGCATGCCGCGCTGGGCCGGCCGCTGGCCTTGCACGCGCCCGAGCGCGTCGTCGTGTTCGAGGACCACACCTCGTATGTCGAGCAAAGTCCGGCCCATCTGCGCGGCGGCCTGGTGCGGAACGTCGTGCAGATGCGCGACGCCCAGCGGCGTTTCGTCGCGGACTACGCGCTGCGCGTCCATCGGACGTTGACCGAGGACGAGGCGCTGCGCGACGACGGCAGCAATGTCGCCGGCATCTCGCACGCGATGATGGCCGAGCATTACGCGCTGCCGGGGCAGCTGGTGGTCGGTACCGACTCGCACACGCCGCACAGCGGCGCGCTCGGCTGCGTGGCGTTCGGCGTCGGCACGACCGACATGGCCAACGCCTTCGTGACCGGCGCGGTGCGCATGACGTTGCCCGCGTCGTTGCGGATCGTGCTGGACGGTGCGTTGCCGGCCGGCGTGACGGCCAAGGACGTGGTGCTGCATCTGCTGGCCTTGCCGGCGATCCGTGGCGGCACGGGCGTTGGCAAGGTATTCGAGTTCACCGGTCCGGTGGTGTCGGCGCTGTCGACCGACGAACGCGCGACGCTGACCAATATGTGCGCCGAGCTCGGCGGCTTCACCGGCATCGTCGCGCCCGACGCGGAGACGGTGCGCTTCCTGAGGGACCGGCGCGGCATCGATTTCACGGTCGAGCCGTGGATGCACAGCGACGCAGGCGCCGACTATGCCGCGACGATCCACGTCGATTGCAGCGGCCTGGCGCCGATGGTGGCGCGGCCAGGCGATCCCGGCAACGGCCTGGCGCTGTCCGATCTGAACGAGCCGGTACGGATCGACATCGCCTACGGCGGCTCGTGCACGGCCGGCAAGCGCGAGGACTTCGACCACTATCATGCGGTCCTGCGCTGGGCCGCCGAGCGCGGGCTGCGGGTGCCTGCCGGCGTCACGCTGTACCTGCAGTTCGGCACGACGGCGGTGCGCGACTACTGCATCGCGCAGGGCTATCTGGAGGCATTCGACGCGGTCGGCGCGACGATCCTGCAGCCTTCCTGCGGCGCCTGCGCGAACTGCGGGCCGGGTTCGTCGACGGCGGCCGAGCAGGTCACCGTCAGCTCGATCAATCGCAATTTCCCCGGCCGCTCGGGGCCGGGGCAGGTGTGGCTGGCAAGCCCGCCGACGGTGGCGGCCAGCGCGATTGCGGGGCGGCTGCTGTCGTTCGACGATCTGCGGGCGCAGTTCGGCTAGCCGCGGCGCGCGGCGTAACAGGCCGCTTCCCATCGCCGACAAACACGGTCGTCCCCGCGAAGGCGGGGACCCAGTGGCGTTGAAAGACGCTGGGTTCCCGCGTTCGCGGGAACGACCATCCTGGGCCTCAGGGCATCCGCATCAGGCCGCCACGCGCTGGCCGTCGGCAACAACGCCACCGCGATAACGCGCCATCAGCTCGGCGCGGCGCTCGGCCGCCTTGCGCATGCTCGCTTCCTTGACCGGCCCGAAGCCACGGATATCGTCGGGCAGGTTGGCAAGGGCCAGGGCGGTGTCGAAACGCTCGGCATCCAGGCTGCGCGCGAACTCTTCGACCATCGCCAGATACTCGTCCACCAGCCGCCGTTCCTCCCGGCGTTCCGCCGTGCGGCCGAACGGATCGAGCGGCGTGCCGCGCAGTCCTTTCAGCTTGGCGAGCAGCCGGAACAGCGTCATCGTGCGCGGGCCGAAGCGGCGCTTGGTGGGGCGCTTGAGCGGCCATCCGTTGCGCGTCTCGCCGGACAGCAGCGGCGGCGCCAGCCAGAAGTTCAGCTGGTAGTCGCGGCCGGGCTCGCCGTCGAACTGCGCGCGCAGCTTGTCGAGGAAGGCTGGATCGGCGTACAGCCGCGCGACCTCGTATTCGTCCTTGTAGGCCATCAGCTTGGCCAGGTTGCGCGCGACCGCCTCGGTCAGCGGCAGCTTGCGGTCGGCGCCGAGCGCCAGCTCCGCCTGCCGTATCTTGTCGACGGCGGCCAGATAGCGCGCGGCATAGGCGTCGTTCTGGTAGGCGCGCAGCAGCGCGGCGCGGTCCTGGATCAGGCGGTCAAGCGTCTGCGGGAGCGGCAGCACCTGTGTCGATGCGGCCCCATTCGGGCGTGAAGCCGGACTCATGCCATCGAGCGCCGCGCGTACCGCCGTCTCGCCGCGATGCGCCAGCGCACGGCCCCAGGCAAACGCCAGCAGGTTCTTCTGCACCGCGACGCCGTTCAGCGTGATCGCGCGCGTCAGCGCCGCCAGCGACAGCGGCACCCAGCCGCGCTGCCACGCGAAGCCCAGCAGCAGCGGGTTGGCAAAGATCGCGTCGCCCAGCAGCCTGACGGCCCATGCGTTCGCATCGAGGAAGGCGCACGCCTCGCCGACGTTGTCGCGCAGGTCCTGCTCGGCCGACGCGCCGGGAAAGCGCCATTTCGGGTTGGTGATCAGCTCGGCGGTCGGCGTGCGTGCGCTGTTGATGGCCGCGGCGGTCACGTCGCGCCGGACCTTGGACAGCACCTCGGCCGAGGCCGACACGATCGCATCGCAACCGATCACCAGCCGCGCCTCGCCGGTGGCGACGCGCGTGGCATGCAGCGCTTGCGGCGTCGCGGCGATCTGCACGTGGCTGAGCACCGCGCCGCCCTTCTGCGCGAGGCCTGCCATGTCGAGCACCGTGACGCCCTTGCCTTCGAGATGCGCGGCCATGCCGAGGATGCCGCCGACCGTCACCACGCCGGTGCCGCCGACGCCGGTCACGACGATGCCGTAGGCCCGTTCCAGCGCCGGCAGCGTCGGCAAGGGCAGGGCGTCCAGATCGATCGCGTCCGATTTTCCACCCGGCGTTCCGGCGGCCGCGGGCTTGCGCACCTGCGCACCCTCGGCCGTCACGAAGCTCGGACAGAAGCCGTTCAGGCACGAGAAGTCCTTGTTGCACGACGACTGGTTGATCTTGCGCTTGGTGCCGAGCTCGGTTTCCAGCGGTTCGACCGACAGGCAGTTCGACTGCACCGAGCAGTCGCCGCAGCCTTCGCAGACCGCGTCGTGGATGAAGGCGCGCCGCGCCGGATCGGGATAGTCGCCGCGCTTGCGCCGGCGGCGCTTCTCGGTCGCGCAGGTCTGGTCGTAGATCAGCACGGTGACGCCCGGCGTGTCGCGCAGGTGCCGCTGCACGTCGTCGAGCTGGTCGCGGTGATGCACGGCGATGCCGACTGGCAGCCCGCCGCCGCCGGCGTACTTGTCGGGTTCGTCGGTGACGACGACGATCTCGCGCGCGCCTTCGGCCAGCACCTGATGCGCGATGCGCGGCACGGTCAGCACGCCGTCGACCGGCTGGCCGCCGGTCATCGCCACCGCGTCGTTGAACAGCACCTTGTAGGTGATATTGGCCTTCGCCGCGATCGCCGCGCGGATCGCCAGCAGGCCCGAATGGAAGTAGGTGCCGTCGCCCAGATTGACGAACACGTGCTTTTCATCGGTGAAGTGCATCTGGCCGGTCCACGCCACGCCTTCGCCGCCCATCTGGCTGAAGGTGTCGGTATTGCGGTCCATCCACATCGCCATGTAGTGGCAGCCGATGCCGGCCAGCGCGCGCGAGCCCTCGGGCACGCGCGTCGACGTGTTGTGCGGGCAGCCCGAGCAGAACCACGGCTTGCGCTCGACCGACAGCCGCGGACGGGCCGCGTCGCGTTCCTTGGCCTCGATCAGCGCGACGCGCGCGGCGATGCGCGCGCGCACGTCGTCGGGCAGATCGGCCTTGTCGAGCCGGCGCGCGATCGCCTTGGCGATGATCGCCGGCGACAGTTCGTAGTGCGCGGGCAAAAGCCAGCTGCCGCGCGGCACCGACCATTCGCCGCCCTCGTTGTCGCGTTCGTCGAACTTGCCGAACACGCGCGGGCGCACGTCGTCGCGCCAGTTGTACAGCTCTTCCTTCAACGCGTATTCGAGGATCTGCCGCTTTTCCTCGACCACCAGGATCTCGTCGAGGCCGGTGGCGAACTCGCGCGCGTCCTGCGCGTCGAGCGGCCACACGCAGCCGACCTTCATCACGCGGATGCCGATACGCGTGCAGGTATCGTCGTCCAGGCCCAGGTCGGCCAGCGCCTGCCGCACATCGAGATAGGCCTTGCCGGCGGTCATGATGCCGAAGCGCGCCCGCGGCGAATCGACGACCACGCGGTTCAGCCTGTTGGCGCGCACATAGGCCAGCGCCGCGTACCACTTGTGGTCCAGCAGCCGTGCCTCCTGCGCCAGCGGCGGATCGGGCCAGCGGATATTGAGCCCGCCCTCGGGCATCGTGAAGTCCTGCGGCAGCACGACCTGGACGCGGTCCGGATCGATGTCGACCGAGGCACTCGACTCGACCACGTCGGTGACGCACTTCATCGCCACCCACAGCCCCGAATAGCGGCTCATCGCCCAACCGTGCAGGCCGTAGTCGAGGTATTCCTGCACGGTGGACGGGTACAGCACCGGAATGCCGGCGGCGATCAGTACGTGCTCGGACTGGTGTGCGACCGACGAGGACTTGGCGGCGTGGTCGTCGCCGGCCAGCAGCAGCACGCCGCCATGGGGCGCGGAGCCGGCGGAGTTGGCGTGCTTGAGCACATCGATCGAGCGGTCGACGCCCGGGCCCTTACCGTACCACATCGAAAACACGCCGTCGCGCTGCGCACCGGGGAACAGGTTGACCTGCTGCGTGCCCCAGACCGCGGTGGCCGCCAGGTCTTCGTTCAGCCCGGGCTGGAACACCACGTCGCTGCCCGCCAGATGGGTCTTGGCCTGCCACAGCGCCTGGTCGAGCCCGCCCAGCGGCGAGCCGCGGTAACCGGACACATAGCCGGCGGTATTGAGCCCGGCGGCGCGGTCGCGCGCCTTCTGCAGCATCGGCAGGCGCACCAGCGCCTGGGTGCCGCTCAGATAGACGCGGCCTTTCTCCACGGTGTACTTGTCGTCGAGGCTGACGTTGGCCAGCGCGTCGGCGAGGGCCTGTTGCTGCGCGGGCGAGAGCGGGCTGTTCATGGGGGTGTCTCCGGCTGATGGCGATATCGGCCGCCCACGTCGGGCGGTATCGTTCGATATGCGTTTTTGCTGTGCGCGCTCGGCATGCGCGTTCTGTTCGCCGGACGAGTGTAGGAAAGCACCTCGCTATCGTAAAATCACAAATTCAGAGCGCTGATATTTGGTAATCGCATGGCTGCCCGACCGCCTTCTCCCTCGCTTCCGACCGCCGTGACCGGCGGTGCCTCGCGCGACGCCAAGACGCGTCCGGCGCCGCTGGCCCGCGACATCACGCTGCGGCAGCTGCGTTATTTCCAGGCGGCCGCCGAGACCGGCCAGTTCTCGATGGCGGCCACGCGCGAGCACGTGTCGCAGTCCGCCATCACCAATGCGGTGCTGGCGTTGGAGCAGCGCCTGGCCGTGCGGCTGTTCGACCGGCTGCCGCACGGTGTTGCGCTGACCGCCGAAGGGCACCGGCTGCTGCAGCGGGTCGCGGGCATTCTCGATTCGGTCGAGGACATGCTGCGCGAACCGTCTCTGCAGGGCCCCAGCCAGCAGGGAACGGTGTCGTTCGCCGCCTCTTACACGGTGCTGGGCTATCTGCTGCCGGCCTTGCTGGCGCGCTTTCGCTCGCACTATCCGGACATCGTCTTCGACCTGCGCGACCTCGACCGTGTCGAGATCGAGGAGGCGGTCTTGTCCGGCGAGATCGAGCTCGGCGTGGTGCTGCTGTCGAACGTCGCGCGCCCGCAGCGCTTCGCGCACCGCACGCTGATCCGCTCGCGCCGGCAGCTGTGGGCCGCGCCGGGCCATCCGCTGATGCAGGGCGGCGCGCCGACGCTGAAGGAGGTGGCCGCCCACCCGTACATCCTGCTGACCGTCGACGAGGGCGAGACCTCGACGCTGCGCTACTGGAAGGGCAAACGGCTGTCGCCCGACATCGCGTTCCGCACCACGTCGATGGAGGCGCTGCGCGGGCTGGTGGCGCACGGCTTCGGCGTCACGGTGCTGTCGGACATGGTGTTCCGGCCGTGGTCGCTGGAAGGCAAGGAGATCGAGGCCAGGCCGCTGGCCGACGCCGTGCCCGACATGGAGGTCGGCCTGATCTGGCGCCGCGACGAGCCGCTGAGCGAGCCGGCGCAGCTGCTGCGCGACTTTCTGGTCTACGCTTGTGGAACGCCGTGATGTCGTCTCGGGCCGCGCTTTGATCCGGTGATTTCACGGCACTGACATACCGGCAAGCTACGCTGGCGAGCCGCCCGGCCACGGGCGAGGTCCGGCTGGCGTGTTGGCGCAGCGTCGTGAAGCGTGTAGCAGCGTGAAGGAGCGTGAGATGACCCCGAGCGAAGAAGAACTGGTACGCCGCATCCACCGCGAGGTGGCGGACCACTACGATGAGGAATTCGAGCTCGCGCTCGAGGACGGCGACGCGCAGGCGCTGCTGAACTCGGACTCGCTGCCCGGCGGCGCGGTCGACCGGGAATCGCGCCGGCACTATTTCAGCGAGCTGTTCCGCCTGCAGGGCGAGCTGGTCAAGCTGCAGAGCTGGGTGGTCGCCACCGGCCAGAAGATCGTCATCGTGTTCGAGGGTCGCGATGCCGCCGGCAAGGGTGGCGTGATCAAGCGCATCACGCAGCGGCTCAATCCGCGCGTGTGCCGCGTTGCCGCGCTGCCCGCGCCGAACGACCGCGAGCGCACGCAGTGGTACTTCCAGCGCTATGTCTCGCATCTGCCGGCGGCCGGCGAGATCGTGCTGTTCGATCGCAGCTGGTACAACCGCGCGGGCGTCGAGCGCGTGATGGGCTTCTGCACCGACGACCAGTACGAGGAGTTCTTCCGCTCCGTGCCCGAGTTCGAGAAGATGCTGGTGCGCTCGGGCATCCGGCTGATCAAGTACTGGTTCTCGATTTCGGACGAGGAACAGGAGCTGCGCTTCCTGTCGCGCATCCACGATCCGCTGAAGCAGTGGAAGCTCAGCCCGATGGACCTCGAATCGCGCCGCCGCTGGGAGGCCTATACCAAGGCCAAGGAAATCATGCTGGCGCGCACGCATATCCCCGAGGCGCGCTGGTGGGTCGTGCATGCCGACGACAAGAAGGTCGCGCGGCTGAACTGCATCCACCATCTGCTGACGCTGATTCCCTATCGCGAGATCGAGCAGCCGGAAATCGTGCTGCCCGAGCGCCAGCGCAGCCAGGACTACGCACGCCAGCCGGTGCCCGACGAGATGTGGGTGCCGCAGGTCTACGGTTCGCTGGGTTGAGCGCTGGGTCGGGCGCTGGCTTGACCGCCGGCTCGATCGCTAGCGCGGACGCTGCAGCCCGGGAAAGGCCTGCGGCAGCGTCAGCACGGTGCCGGTCAGCGTCGCGTCGTAGCCGGGCAGCGCATCGACCCGTTCGCGAAAGCCGCCGCTGGTCAGCGCGGCCACCGCATCGGCCAGCATCGGACTGCGCAGCCGTTCGCGTTCGATCGCGAAGAAATAGCGTTCCTTGAGCACCGGCACGAAGTCGAGTCCGAAGCGGCGCGCCGCCGTTTCGACGCCGAAGCCGACGTCGGCCATGCCGCTGCCGATATACGCCGCGACCGCGGCATGGGTGAATTCGCCGTTGCTGTAGCCTTCGATCCGCGCAGGGTCGATGCCTCGTGCACGCAGGATCAGGTCGAGCAGCAGGCGGGTGCCCGAACCGACCTGGCGGTTGACGAAGCGCACGTCCGGCCGCAGCAGGTCATCCAGCCGCGTGATTGCCTTCGGATTGCCGCGTGCGACGAACAGCCCCTGCGTGCGCACCGCCAGATGGATCAGGCAATGCCGCTCGGGATGCAGCCAGTGCGCGAAGCGCTCGAACGTCTCGGCCTCGAACTCGCCGATCGGCACATGAAAGCCCGCGATATCGCAGTCGCCGGCGGCCAGCGCGGCCACCGCTTCCAGGCTGCCGCAGTACTTCAGGTCATGGCGGACCTTGTGCTCGTCGAGAAAGTCGCGCAGCGCGGCGACCGCGAAGCCGTGGCTGGCATGCAGCCGCAGCGCGCTGACCGAGGCGTCGAGCACCTTCTTCAGTTCGATCTCCAGTTCCGATGCGAGGCTCTCCAGCGTCGGCGACAGCCGTGCGCCGATGCGCTTGCTGGCCCAGACCAGTTGCTGCGACAGCGGCGTCAGCATGCTGCCGCGGCCGCGGCGCTTGTCGATCAACGGGCCGCCGAACAGCGACTGCGCATCTTCGAGCAGACCCCAGGCATAGCGGTACGACAGCCCGATCGCCTCGCACGATTGGCGGATGCTGCCGGTGCGTTCGATCTGGGCAAGCAGCGTCACCAGCCGCGAGACATCGAGTGGCGCGGCCCGGTTGCTGTCGTCGCGCACCTGCAGGTGCGGCTGGATGGCGATTCTCAACATAGGCGAAAAATAGCATATTGCCGCTCGTGTGCGCGCTGCCTATAGTCCCGGCATGGCAAAAAAACCCGGGAATTGGGCGTCGATGGGCGCGCGAGGCGGCCGGGGTGGAGTCCCTACAATATGCAAAAAATAGCCTATATGGAAGGCGCGGCATCCGAAGGCGCGGCTATGAAGGCGCCGGATGCCGAGGCCGCCGATCGCATCGCGGCGATCCTGCGCGCCCGCCAGCACCAGCCCGGCGCCTTGCTGCCGATCCTGCACGACGTCCAGGACGCCCTCGGCTTCGTCCCCCCGGATGCGGTGCCCGCGATCGCGCAGGCGCTGAACCTGTCCCGCGCCGAAGTCCACGGCGTGATCAGCTTCTACCACCATTTCCGCGACCGGCCCGCGGGACGGCACGTGCTGCAGCTGTGCCGCGCCGAGGCCTGCCAGGCGGTCGGCGCCGATGCGCTGGCCGAGCACGCGCAGCGCGAACTCGGCTGCGGCTGGCACCAGACCAGTGCCGATGGCGCCATCACGCTCGAGCCGGTCTATTGCCTGGGCCAGTGCGCGGTGGGACCGGCGCTGATGGCCGGCACCGAACTGCATGGCGGCGTGACACCGGCGCGGCTCGACGCCTTGCTGACCGCGCTGCGGCAGCGCGATGCGCGGCACGACGACGTCAGGGATGGCGATGTGCTGCAAGACGGGACCGCCCCCATGTCCCACAACGAGGTGAGCCGATGAGCGCGACACGCAATCCAATGGCCGCCGCACCCATGACGGTGTTCGTCCCGCGCGATTCCACCGCGCTGGCCATGGGCGCCGAAGCGGTGGCGCGCGCGATCGCCAGCGAAGCCGCGGCACGCGGCGACGCTGTACGTATCGTGCGCAACGGCTCGCGCGGGATGTTCTGGCTCGAACCGCTGGTCGAGGTACAGACGCCGGCCGGACGAATCGCCTACGGGCCGGTCAGCGCCGCCGACGTGCCCGCGCTGTTCGATGCCGGCCTGCTGCGCGGCGGCAACCATCCGTTGTGTCACGGCATGACCGAATCGATTCCGTTCCTGCGCGAGCAGGAGCGGCTGACGTTCGCCCGCATGGGCATCACCGATCCGCTGTCGCTCGACGACTATCTGGCGCACGGCGGCTATCGCGGCCTGACGCGTGCGCTGGCGATGGGCGGCGCCGATATCGTGCACGAGGTCACCGAGTCGGGCCTGCGCGGCCGCGGCGGCGCGGCCTTTCCGACCGGCATCAAGTGGAACACGGTGCTGAAGGCGGACAGCGACGTCAAATACGTGGTCTGCAATGCCGACGAAGGCGACTCGGGCACGTTCTCCGACCGCATGGTGATGGAGGGCGATCCGTTCATGCTGATCGAGGGCATGACGATTGCCGGGCTTGCGGTCGGTGCGGAACAGGGCTACGTCTACGTGCGCTCGGAATATCCGCACGCGATCGCGGTGCTCGAACGTGCGATCGCCATCGTCACCTCGGCGGGCTGGCTGGGCGACGATATCGACGGCAGCGGCCGCCGTTTTGCGCTGGAGGTGCGCAAGGGCGCGGGCGCCTATGTCTGCGGCGAGGAAACCGCGCTGCTCGAAAGCATGGAAGGGCGCCGCGGCATGGTGCGCGCCAAGCCGCCGCTGCCGGCGATCCATGGCCTGTTCGGCCGTCCCACCATCATCAACAACGTGATCTCGCTGGCGACCGTGCCGGTAATTCTTGCTGAGGGCGCGCAGCATTATCGCGACTTCGGCATGGGCCGCTCGCGCGGCACGCTGCCGTTCCAGCTGGCCGGCAATATCGCGCGCGGCGGCCTGGTCGAGAAGGCGTTCGGCGTCACGCTGCGCGAGCTGCTGTACGACTACGGCGGCGGCGCGCGCAGCGGCCGGCCATTGCGCGCGGTACAGGTCGGCGGTCCGCTTGGCGCCTATCTGAACGAAGCGCGCTGGGACGTACCGCTCGACTACGAGGCCTATGCCGCGTTCGGCGGCGTGGTCGGCCACGGCGGCATCGTTGCCTTCGACGACACCGTCGACATGGCGCGGCAGGCGCGCTATGCGATGGAATTCTGCGCGGTCGAGTCCTGCGGCAAGTGCACGCCGTGCCGGATCGGCTCGACCCGCGGCGTCGAGGTCATCGACAGGCTGATGGCCCAGCCCGATCCCGCCCGGCGCACGCAGCAGGTGCGGCTGGTGCGCGACCTGTGCGACACGATGCTGCACGGCTCGCTTTGCGCGATGGGCGGCATGACGCCGTATCCGGTGCTGTCGGCGCTCGACGGCTTTCCCGAGGACTTCGGCCTGCCGCCGCTGCCGGCGCGGGCCGCGTGAAGACGCACGCAGCTGCACTGCTTTGCATCGCTGCAGCTTGAAGACACTGGGCCCCCGCCTGCGCGGGGGCGACAGGAAA
Source organism: Cupriavidus sp. HPC(L) (assembly GCF_000307735.3). Lineage (NCBI taxonomy): Bacteria > Pseudomonadati > Pseudomonadota > Betaproteobacteria > Burkholderiales > Burkholderiaceae > Cupriavidus > Cupriavidus sp. HPC(L). Next base: position 24,738 of record NZ_AMPR02000146.1, read on the forward strand.
AAGCCTCGCTCCATACACGACCCTGCGGAGTTCGACCTTGCACCCCCACCACGATATCGATTACGGCACGCCGCGGCGCGAGGCCGAACAAACCGTCACGCTGGAAATCGACGGCGTCGCCGTCACCGTGCCCGCCGGCACCTCGGTGATGCGCGCCGCGGTCGAGGCCGGCGTCCATGTGCCCAAGCTGTGCGCCACCGACAGCCTCGAGCCGTTCGGCTCGTGCCGGCTGTGCCTGGTCGAGATCGAGGGGCGGCGCGGCTATCCCGCGTCGTGCACCACGCCGGCCGAGCCGGGCATGAAGGTGCGCACGCAGACCGGCAAGCTCGCCGAGATCCGTCGCGGCGTGATGGAACTGTATATCTCGGACCATCCACTCGATTGCCTGACGTGCCCGACCAACGGCAACTGCGAACTGCAGGACATGGCCGGCGCGGTCGGCCTGCGCGAGGTCCGCTACGGCGACGATGGCGCCAGCCATCTCGATGCAGTCAAGGACCAGTCGAACCCGTACTTCGAGTACGACCCGTCAAAATGCATCGTCTGCAACCGCTGCGTGCGCGCCTGCGAGGAAACGCAGGGCACCTTCGCGCTGACGATCAGCGGGCGCGGCTTCGAATCGCGCGTGACGGCGGGGCAGGGCGAGTCCTTCATGGAATCGGACTGCGTGTCGTGCGGCGCCTGCGTGCAGGCGTGTCCGACCGCGACGCTGACCGAGACCTCGCTGATCCGCATGGGCCAGCCCGAGCACAGCGTGGTGACCACCTGTGCCTACTGCGGCGTCGGCTGCGCCTTCAAGGCCGAGATGAAGGGCAACGAGGTGGTGCGCATGGTGCCGTACAAGGACGGCCAGGCCAACGAGGGCCATGCCTGCGTCAAGGGCCGCTTCGCCTGGGGCTACGCCACGCACCAGGACCGCATCCTGAAGCCGATGATCCGCGCCAGCATCCAGGACCCGTGGCGCGAGGTGTCGTGGGAGGAGGCGATCGGCTACGCCGCCGCGCAGTTCCGCCGCATCCAGCAAAAGCATGGCCGCGACGCGGTCGGGGGCATCGTGTCGTCGCGCTGTACCAACGAGGAAGGCTATCTGGTGCAGAAGCTGGTGCGCGCGGCCTTCGGCAACAACAACGTCGACACCTGCGCGCGCGTCTGCCACTCGCCGACCGGCTACGGCCTGAAGCAGACGCTGGGCGAGTCGGCCGGCACGCAGACCTTCCGTTCGGTCGAGCGCTCGGACGTGATCCTGGTGATCGGCGCCAATCCCACCGACGGCCATCCGGTATTCGGCTCGCGGCTGAAGAAGCGGCTGCGCGCCGGCGCCCGCCTGATCGTCATCGATCCGCGCCGCATCGATCTGGTCCGGTCGCCGCACGTGCGTGCCGACTACCATCTGCAGCTGCGCCCCGGCAGCAATGTCGCGGTGCTGACCGCGATGGCCCATGTGATCGTCACCGAGGGGCTGCTGGCCGAGGACTTCATCGCCGAGCGCTGCGAATCGAGGGCGTTCGGGCTGTGGCGCGAGTTCGTCGCGCGGCCCGAGAACTCGCCCGAGGCGATGGCCGAGGTCACCGGCGTGCCGGCCGAGCAGCTGCGCGGCGCCGCGCGCCTGTACGCGACCGGCGGCAATGCCGCGATCTACTACGGGCTGGGCGTCACCGAGCACGCGCAAGGTTCGACCGCGGTGATGGCGATCGCCAACCTGGCGATGGCGACCGGCAACATCGGCCGCGAGGGCGTCGGCGTCAATCCGCTGCGCGGGCAGAACAATGTGCAGGGGTCCTGCGATATCGGCTCGTTCCCGCACGAGCTGCCGGGCTACCGGCATGTCTCCGATTCGACCACGCGCGGCCTGTTCGAGCAGGCGTGGAACGTCGAGATCAGCCCCGAGCCGGGCCTGCGCATTCCCAATATGTTCGAGGCCGCGCTGGGCGGCAGCTTCAAGGGCCTGTACTGCCAGGGCGAGGACATCGTCCAGTCCGATCCGAACACGCAGCACGTGGCCGAGGCGCTGTCGTCGATGGAATGCATCGTGGTGCAGGACATCTTCCTGAACGAGACCGCCAAGTACGCGCACGTGTTCCTGCCCGGCTCGTCCTTCCTCGAGAAGGACGGCACCTTCACCAACGCGGAGCGCCGCATCTCGCGCGTGCGCAAGGTGATGCCGCCCAGGGCCGGCTATGCCGACTGGGAGGTCACGATGTTGCTGTCGAACGCGCTCGGCTATCCGATGGACTATCGTCATCCGTCCGAGATCATGGACGAGATCGCGCGGCTGACGCCGACGTTCGCCGGCGTCAGCTACGCGAAGCTTGACGAGCTCGGCAGCATCCAGTGGCCGTGCAATGCGCAGGCGCCGTCCGGCACGCCGATCATGCACGTCGACACCTTCGTGCGCGGCAAGGGCAAGTTCATCATCACGCGGTTCGTGCCGACCGAGGAAAAGGTCAACCGGCGCTTCCCGCTGATCCTGACCACCGGCCGCATCCTGTCGCAGTACAACGTCGGCGCGCAGACGCGGCGCACCGACAACGTGCGCTGGCACGACGAGGACCGGCTCGAGATCCATCCGCACGATGCGCAGGAGCGCGGCATCGCCGACGGCGACTGGGTCGGCATCGTCAGCCGCGCCGGCGAGACGGTGCTGCGCGCGCTGGTCAGCGAGCGCATGCAGCCGGGCGTGGTCTACACGACGTTCCACTTCCCCGAGTCGGGCGCCAACGTGATCACCACCGACAACTCGGACTGGGCCACCAACTGCCCCGAATACAAGGTCACCGCGGTGCAGGTGCTGCCGGTCGCGCAGCCGTCCGAATGGCAGCGGCGCTATCGGGACTTCCATGACGAGCAGTTGCGGCTGTTGCGGGCGGCGAATGCGGTGGCGGAGGACGAGAAGGCGGAGGCGGGCCATGCTGGTCTGTGAGCGCGGCGCGGTCGCGCGCGATGAGACCGGTCCGTACCGCGCCGATCGGTACGAGGCCGGTCCAAACGAGGCCTGTCCATACGAGCGCGACGGCGATCTGCCGATGCCGTACGCCACGGTCGAGGTCGCGCGCTGCGAAGGCGAGGGCGGCGACATGGCGCTCGCCTTCGACGATGTCGCCGAAGAAGTCCCCGTGGCGCTCGAATACAACGGCATCTCGCACGCGGTGATGCTGGCCACGCCGGTCGATCTCGAAGATTTCGCCGTCGGCTTCAGCCTGACCGAAGGCATCGTCGCGAACGCGCGCGACGTGTTCGAGATCGACACGCAGGCCGGCGAGCAAGGGGTCGCGGTGCAGTTGCGCATTGCCGGCGATGCCTTCGCGCGGATGAAGACGCGGCGTCGCGCGATGACGGGCCGCACCGGCTGCGGGCTGTGCGGCGTCGAATCGCTGTCGCAGGTGGCGCGCATGCCGGCGCCGGTCGCGAGCACCGCGCGCTTCGATGGCGCGAGCCTGCATGCCGGTTTTGCCGAGCTGCAGCAGCGCCAGGCGCTGCTGCGCCATACCGGCGCGACTCACGCGGCCGGCTGGCTGCGCGCCGATGGCACCGTGGCCTTCGTGCGCGAGGACGTCGGCCGCCACAACGCGCTCGACAAGCTGATCGGCGCGCTGGCGCGCAGCGGCGAGCCGGTCGCCGACGGCGCGGCGCTGGTCACCAGCCGCGCCAGCTACGAGATGGTGCTCAAGGCCGCCAGCGCCGGCATCGGGATACTGGCCGCCGTCTCTGGACCCACCGCGATGGCGGTCCGGCTGGCCGAACAGGCCGGCGTCACGCTGGCCGGGTTCGTGCGCCCCGGCCGCCATGTCGTCTACACTCATTCCGCGCGGCTGCTGCCGCCACGCTGCTGATCATGAACCTCGACAACCTGGTCAAGATGGCCAACCAGATCGGAACCTTCTTCGCCGCGATGCCCGACCGCGACGAGGCGCTGGCCGACATCGCCACCCACCTGCGCCGCTTCTGGGCACCACCGATGCGCCGAGCCTTGCTCGAGGGTGTCGACAACGGCCAGGCGGATGCCGTTGCGCCGATCGTCCGCGCGGCACTGGAGCGGCATCGGGAGCGGCTGTAAGGCGTTGCCCCGCGCGGTGCACCGGGATTGCGCTCAGCCAATCCAGCGCAAGGCCGCTACGCCGCCTTGGCCTTGCGCGGCGCGACTTCGGAGCGAATGGCGTCGCCGACCTGCTGTTCGGCGGTCTTGAGATCGTAGGCCTGCTGAAGGTTCAACCAGGTTTCGGCGTCCCACCAAAATAGCGCGCCAAACCCAGAGCGATCTCGCTGGCCACGCCGGCATCGCCGCGGACGATCGCGTCGATCTGCGCGGTGCCGACATGCAATTCCTTTGCCAGTTCCGCGATCGATAGATCGAGCGGCACCAGATACTCCTCGCGCAGGATCTCGCCCGGATGAACCGGACGCATGCCGTTGTGGAAACGAGCCATAGCGCGCTCCTCGCCTGGTCGTGGATCAATGGCCCGCATGGTAGTGTGTCTTGGCGGCGCGCAGGCACGAACTACTTGATCCGCTGCAGAATCTCCAAAATCACCAGCGTAAAAATCGTAGCGAGCAGCGCGGTCGCTTCGCGCCCCATGCCGGCGGCGACGCCGATGGCGGACACCATCCAGATGCTGGCGGCGGTGGTCAGGCCCTTGATGCTTTCCTCGCTATTGAGCTTGATGATGGCGCCGGCGCCGAGGAAGCCGATGCCCGAGGCGATGCCCTGCAGTACGCGGCTCATGTCGGCCAGCGGCACGCCGGCCTGCAGCGGCACCAGCACGAACATCGCGGAGCCCAGCGCGACCAGCATATGGGTGCGCAAGCCGGCGGCCTTGCCGGCGGCTTCGCGTTCGTAGCCGATCATCGCGCCGAGCAGCATCGCCATGCCGAGCCGGACCACGACCCGGGTCGCTTCCTCGATGTCGGGAATGTCGGCGAACTCCGTCCGCAGCGCGCCCAGCATGTCTGACCAGATGCCATCCATCGTTGCCTCCCCGAGAGTCCGCCGTCGTGGCGTGGTGAGCGGGTTCGGCGCAGGCGGAACCCGGCTGCCAGCAGGCTAGCATGGAGACGCGGGGCGGGGCAGTCGGTTCGGCACTGACATGGCCCGGCCGAACGGGGCCTGTCGATGGGGGGCTAACGCAGCCGCAGCGGTTCGAGCAGCGCGGCGTCGTACTGGTGCCGGTCGATGCGGCCCAATTCCAGCATCCGCAGCAGGATATAGGCTTGCCGCTGGCGCGCGCGGCGGGGATTGACGACCGGGTTGTTGGCCGACGGCGCCTTCGGCAGGCCGGCCAGCATCGCGGACTCGGCCAGCGTCAGCTCGGCCAGGGGCTTGCCGAAATAGGTGCGCGCGGCCTGCGCGAAGCCGTACGCCCCTTCGCCGAGATAGACCTTGTTCATGTACAGCTCGAGGATCTCGTCCTTGCTGAACGCGCCCTCGATGCGGTAGGCCAGCAGCGCCTCGTACAGCTTGCGGGTATAGGTCTTCTCACGCGACAGGAAGAAATTGCGCGCGACCTGCATCGTGATGGTCGACGCGCCCTGCGACAGGTCGTCCGACAGATTGGCCAGGCCCGCGCGGATCACGCCGACGTAGTCGATGCCGTCATGCACGTAGAAGCGTTCGTCCTCGATGGCGACCACCGCCTGCGTCAGCGCGGGCGGCATCCTGTCCAGCGGCACGTAGCCGGCCGAATGGCGGAACGCGGCGATGGCGTCGAGCGGTGGCAGCTGGCGGCCGGCGACCACCACGGCGAGCGTGGCCAGCAGCGCGCAGGTTGCCAGCACGAGGACGAACAAGCCGAGGAGGTGCGACCAGAGACGATTCATGGGCCGCTATTTTGCCAGTGTTGGGTGGCAGAGCCGTGATGGCGGGATTGGGCCGTATCGGTGAGGGGCACGCCGTTTGCCCTCTGCCCCAGCCCCTCTCCCGCGAGCGGGTGACGGGAGCGGGAGACGGGAGCGGGATGCCGCAAGCGCGTTCGCAATCGCTGTGGCGTCCGCTTGCCGGTGTGTTCTCCCTCTCCCGCTTGCAGCAGAGGGGAGCGCGTCGTCGCGGATTGGAGCGACGACGTGTGGAGCTTGCCCGTGGTGTTCTCCTCTCCCGCCTGCGGGAGAGGGCCGGGGAGAGGGCCGGGGAGACGGCACACAGCCGCCGATCGCCCCGTCACCGCTTCAACAACGCGGCCAGCAGGTCCGACTGCGTGATCAGCCCGAGCAGTCGCCGTTGCTCGTCGACCACCGGCATCAGGTGCCAGCCGCCGTCGGACATCGCGCCCGCCAACTCGACGATGGGCTGGTCGGGGCGCGCGGTCGGCAGCTCGGTCAGCATCGCGTCGCGCACCAGGCCATCGGGACGGCGTTGGCCCTTGGCGGGGTCGCCGGAGAACAGGTCCGGCAGCGCGACCAGGCCGACCAGCCGGCGCTGGCGCGGCGATACCACCGGCAGCGCCTGCAGCCGGTGGCGGGTCAGCAGGGTCCAGGCCTCGCTGAGGCGCTGGTCGGCGTGGACCGCCACCACGTCGCGCGACATGATGTCGCCGCAGCGGATGTCGCCGAAGCGGCGTCCGAACGCGCGCAGTTCGGCCGCGACCAGGATCTCTTCGAGGTCGTCGCGGTCGACGTCGAGGAATTCGCCGCGCGCCGCCAGCACTTCGTCAAGGTCTGCCCGGGTGAAGCCGACGCGCTGGCCCGGAGGCGGATCGCTGGTGCCATGTCCCGGCACCGGGGGCGGCGGCCGATGCGGATAGCGGCGCCCGGCCAGGTTGTTGAACGACAGCGCGATCAGCAGCATCAGCATCGAATTGAGCGCGACCGGGAACAGCACGAAGGCATAGCCGAGCTTGGCGACCGCCGGGCCGCCGAACACCGCGGTGATGGCGACCGCGCCGGCCGGCGGATGCACGCAATGCAGATGGAACATCAGGCCGATCGCCACCGCGACCGCGACGGCCGCCGCCAGACCCGGGTCCGGAATCCAGCGTGCGCAGGTCACGCCCACCAACGCCGCCAGCAGATTGCCGCCGATCACCGACCAAGGCTGCGCCAACGGGCTCGACGGCACGGCGAACAGCAGCACCGCCGAGGCGCCCATCGGCGCGATGAACCAGGGGTTGTGCCCGCCCAGCATATGCCGGCTGATCCACTCGGTGCAGGCCAGCGCGAACAGCGCGCCGAGGCAGCTCTTGATCCGCTCGCGGCTGCTTGCCGCCACCGGCATCGGGACGAAGGCGGCCAGCCAGCCGCGCCAGCGCAAGCGGATTTCGCCGGCCAGGGCAAGGAGGGGAGAGGATCGGGAGAACATGAAGGCGCCAGCGCGTGCCGCGACGCAGCAAAAAAAGCGTCGCGCAAAAAAGCCGTCAATGTATCACGTGATGACATACCTTGCCGGCGGCCCGCCGCGGCAGGGCTTGGGCGAGCGGGCCGGCGCGGTAACATAGCGCCGTTCCGATACCGATACGCCGCCCTGTGGCGGCGCCATGCCTCATGCTCGAACTTCAGGGCGCGATCTGGTTTCGCGCCGGCAGCCAGGACCTCGGCGGCAAGGACCGCATCGCGCTGCTCGCCGCGATCGCCGAACACGGTTCGATCACGGCGGCCGCCAAGGCGGTCGGGCTCAGCTACAAGGCGGCGTGGGACGCGGTCGACGCGATGAACAACAGCGCCGGCGAGCCGCTGGTGGTGCGCGCCGCCGGCGGCAAGGGCGGCGGCGGCACGATGCTGACGCCGCGCGGCGAAGGGCTGGTGCGCACCTATCGCGCGCTCGAGACCGAGCACCGCGCCTTCGTCGCGCAGCTGTCCCGCGTCAGCGAGCAGCTCGACGCGACGGCCGCCGACGCGCTGCAACACGATATCCATCTGATCCGGCGACTGATGATCAAGACCAGTGCACGAAACCGGCTATTCGGCACCGTGACCCGGGTGCGGACCGGCGCGGTAAACGATGAGATCACGCTGGCGCTGGCCGGCGGGCAGCAGGTGGTTGCCACGGTCACGCACGAGAGCGTCGAGACGCTGGGCCTGGCGCCGGGCAGCGAGGCGTTCGCGCTGGTCAAGGCCTCATCGGTGATGATCGGCGTGCCGTCGCCCGGCCTGCGGCTGTCCGCGCGCAATCAGCTGCCGGGCACGGTGGCGCGCATCGTGCCGGGGGCCGTCAATGCCGAGGTCGTGCTGGCGCTCGATGGCGGCGCCACCATCGCGGCGATCGTCACGCATGCCGGGCTCGACGAGCTGGGCCTGGCCGAGGGCGCGCCGGCGCTGGCGATCTTCAAGGCGTCGAGCGTGATCCTGGGGACGATGGACTGAGGTCCACGGGTTTGCACCCCTCTCCCGCTTGCAGGAGAGGGAGAACACCTGAAGTCCACGGCTTGCTTCCCTCTCCCGCTTGCGGGAGAGGGGCGCGGGGAGGGCAGTGGGCCGACGTTGTGCCGTCGCGGTTCGAAACCACCCCCTCGCCCCAACCCTCTCCCCCGTGAGGGGGAGAGGGAGAACACCTGAAGTCCACGGGTTTGCTCCCCTCTCCCGCTTGCGGGAGAGGGGCGGGGGAGAGGGCAGTGGGCGGACGTTATGCCGTCGCGGTCTGAAACCACCCCCTCTCCCCGACCCTCTCCCCCGGGAGGGGGAGAGGGAGAACACCGCGCGGCGTGGTCAAGCGCGGGGCACGCCGATTTGACCCGGCTCGCTATCGTCGCGCCTCCCCCCATGAATCCGCCCATCGCGGATCTCCATCACATGGTCCGCCAGCGCCGCGACATCGTCCGGATCGTGCGAGATCACCAGCATCGGCACCTCCAGACTGCTCTGCAGCGCGCGCAGTTCGGCCCGCATGCGCGCGCGCAGCGCCGGATCGAGCGCGGAGAACGGTTCGTCGAGCAGCACGATATCGGGCCGGGTCGCCAGCGCCCGGGCCAGCGCCACGCGCTGCTTCTGGCCCCCGGAAATCTCGGCCGGATAGTGCCCGCGAACCTCCTGCAGGCCGAAGGCGTCGAGCCAGCGCTCGGCATCGTCGTGGCTCTTGCCGCGCGGCGGATTGCGCCAGCCGCGCGCCAGCCCGAAGGCCACGTTCTGCGCGACGGTCAGGTGCGGGAACAGCGCATAGTCCTGGAACAGATAGGCGACGCGCCGCTGCTGCGGCCGCACGTCGATTCCCGCCGCTTCGTCGAACAGCGTGCGCTTGCCGAGCACGATGCGTCCGTGGTCGGGCCGCAGCAGCCCGGCGATCGCGCGCAGCGTCAGCGTCTTGCCGGCGCCCGACGGGCCGAACAGCGCGATGCGGCGGCTGGCGGACGAAAAGCCGATATCCAGCGCGAAATGCCGGTCGGCGGTATCGAGCCGCTTGCTGACCTGGACCTGCAGCGTCATGGCGTTGGATCCGGCGACAGGCGGGCTCGCAGAAGGATTGACAGCCGGGGTCGCAGGCAGCGGGACTGGCATGGCGTCGTCCATTCGGCGATTCAGCGCACCGGCTGCCGCGTGCTCGGCACCAGGCGGCCGGCGATCACCAGCAGCAGCACGCAGGTCAGCGAGGTGACCAGCACCAGCAGGTTGGCGGTATTGTCGTCGCCGGCCTGCACCGCCTCGTAGATTGCCACCGACAGCGTCTGCGTGCGGCCGGGCAGGTTGCCCGCGACCATCAGCGTCGCGCCGAACTCGCCCAGCGCGCGAGCGAAGGCCAGCAGCACGCCGGCGGCGATGCCGCGCACCGCCAGCGGCAGCGTCACGCGAAACACGATGCCGGCCTCGCTGACGCCGAGCACGCGCGCGGCATGCTCGAGCTGCGGATCGACGCCCTCGATCGCCGCGCGGGCGGACTTGAGCACCAGCGGAAAGGCGACGATGGTCGCGGCAAGCACCGCGCCCTGCCAGGTGAAGACCAGCTCGATGCCCAGCGACGACAGCCATTCGCCGAACACGCCGCGGCGTCCGACCAGCACCAGCAGGTAGTAACCGAGCACGGTCGGCGGCAACACCAGCGGCAGCGTCAGCACCGCGTCGACCAGATCGCGCAGCGGCGAGCGCCAGCGCGACAGCGCCACCGCGGCGGCAACGCCGAGCACCGCATTGATCGCGGTGGCCCAGCCGGCCACCTTCAGCGACAGCGCCAGCGGGACCCAGACCGATTCCATCGGTGTCATCGAAGGACGGCGGGCGTTCAGCGCGTCCGGAAGCCGTGGCGCGCCAGCAGCGCCTGGCCTTCGGCGGACAGCACGAAGTCGACGAAGCGGGCCGCCTCGTCCTTCTGGCGGGAGCGGGCGGTCACGGCGATCGGATAGGTGACCGCGGTGCGCGTCGGCACCTGCGCGACGATGCGGACCCTCGACGGCATCGCGGCCGCGTCGGTGGCGAAGACGAAGCCCGCATCGACTTCGCCGCGCGCGACATAGTCGAGCGCCTGCCGGACGTTCTGCGCCGGCACGCCCTTGGCCGAGACGGCCTGCCACAGCCGCGCATCCTCCAGCGCGTCGCGGGTGTAGCGGCCGACCGGCACCGAGGCCGGATTGCCGTAGGCGACGCGCCGCACGTCGTCGCGCAACAGGTCGCGCGGCGCGCCGAGCTTCAGCGCGCTGTCGGCCGGCTCGATCATCACCAGCGCATTGGCGGCGAAATCGCGGCGCGAGCCCGGCACGATCATGTGTTCGGCCTGCGCCTTGTCCATCGCCTGCTGGTCGGCCGAGGCGAACACGTCGGCCGGCGCGCCCTGGACGATCTGCTGCATCAGCACGTCGGACGCGCCGAAGTTGAGGACCAGCTTCGTACCCGGATGCGCCTGCTCATAGGTGATCGCGACCGCGCGGAAGGCATTGGTCAGGCTGGCCGCGGCCGAGACCACCAGTTCGGCGGCCGCCGCCGGCCCGGCTGGCAGCAACGCCAGCGTGGCAAGCGCCGCCGCGGCGATAGCGCCGGACAGGCGCGAGCGCGGGCGGACCGGCGCGGTGGCGAGGGCGGGAGAACGGCTAGCACGCATGGCAGCTTGTCCGGGTTGACGGATTGGGTCGGGGAACGGGCGGCGCCATCAGAGGCGCCGTGCCGCAGCGAAGGGGCGCCGCTGGGGGACACCCGAGTCACATCGAGCGCAATATACGGCGGTATATAACGACGCGTCAATGCACCCGGACGCAGTGCAGCCGATACCGGCAATCTCCGCGAACGGCAATATCGGCGATACCCGCTCAGGGCACTTCGGGCACCAGCAGGTCTTCGAGGAAGTAGGCCGCCAGTTCGTGCCGGCCGCGCAGGCCGGCCTTGGCGTAGATGTTGGTCGCGTGCTGGCGCACGGTCTTGGGCTTGCTGTCGCGCACGCCGGCGATCTCTTCCAGCGACAGCCCCTTGATCAACAGGTAGGCGACCTCGCGCTCGCTGGTGGTCAGGTTCCAGCGGTCGAACTGGCTGCTGATCGCATGCCGCATCTGCAGGCCTGCCTGATGCGCGGCCGCGTCGCGTTGCGCGAGCGTCCGCTCGGCCTCGCCCAGCGAGGCGCGCAGCTGGCGGATCTCCTGATCGGTGCGCAGCCGCTCGCGCGCCAGCACGAACACGCCGGCCAGCGTGATCGAGGTGCCGATGGCATCGATGATGACGTGCTGGAGCCCTTCGGCCTCGTTGTAGTCGAACACCAGGTCGAAACAGGCGTACAGCGCGATGAAGACGAACAGGTAGAGAAAATGCCGTGGCATGGCTGTCACGAGGGCAGGGCGTGGTAACGGAAATCGCGCGGCGCGACGTTCGCGAGGAACGCCGCGCCGCGGCATGGGATGGGGCAGGCTCGCCGGGGAGACTTACACGATGGGCGTCAGCACCTTGCCGGTATCGAGGAAGGCGCGCAGATTGTCGAGCATCAGCGCCTGCATCGCGCCGCGCGTCTCGACCGTGCCGCTGGCCATATGCGGGGCCAGCACGACGTTGTCCAGTTCGGTCAGCACGGGCGGCACGCGCGGCTCGTCGCGGAACACGTCGAGCCCGGCGGCGCCGAGGCGGCCATCGCGCAGCGCTTCGACCATCGCGTCCTCGTCGATCACGCTGCCGCGCGCGACATTGACCAGCACGCCCTTCGGCCCGAGCGCCTCGATGACCTGGCGCGACACCAGCCCTTCGGTTTCCGGGCCGCCGACGCAGGTCACGACCAGGAAGTCCGCCCACGCGGCCAGTGCCAGCAGGTCCGGCTCATGACGCCACGGCGCGCCCTCGCGCGGACGCCGGTTGTTGTAGGCGACTTCCATGTCGAAGCCCTGCGCGCGCCGCGCGACCTTCTCGCCGATGCGGCCCAGACCAAGGATGCCCAGGCGCTTGCCCGACACGCGGCTGGTCAGCGGAAACGGCCCCTGATGCCAGCGGCCGGCGCGCACGAAGCGGTCGCCGTGCGAGATGCCACGGGCGGCATCGATCATCAGGCCGAAGGCGAGGTCGGCGACGCAGTCGTTGAGCACGTCGGGCGTGTTGCTGACCTGGATGCCGCGCGCGCGGGCCGCATCGAGCGCGATGCTGTCGTAGCCGACGCCGAAGCTGACGATCGCCGCCAGTTGCGGCAGGGCGTCGATGACCGCGGCGCTGCAGCCGTGCCGCGCCGAGGTCACGACCACGCGTGCCTGTGCGCCGTGCTCGCGCAGCCAGGCGGGCCAGTCGTCCTGCTCCCACAGCGCGGCCGCGCCGTGTTGTTGCTGCAGCGTGGCGTTCAGGTGCGGCGCGAGCGGGCCGATCTGGATCAGGTCGATGGCGGGCATGATGTCAGCTTCTTGTTGAGGGCAAGGCGGGGAAAAGACAGCAGAGTGTATCCTGCCGGACGGCGTCTTGTCCGTGCCGGCGGTCGCTGGGCACGGCCGCGATGTCGTTCCCGCGAAGGCGGGAACCCAGCGTCTTCAAGCGCCACTGGGTCCCCGCGTTCGCGGGAACGACGATGTTTTTTCACCTCGCCAATCTGGAATCCGAACACCATGCCCACCGTCTACCTCGCCGGCCCCGACGTGTTTCGTCCCGATGCGATGGCCCATGGCCAGGCGCTGAAGGCACTGTGCGCGCAGCACGGCTTTACCGGCCTGTTTCCGCTGGACCACCAGCTGCCGGCCGGCCTGGCCGGCGAGGCCGCGGCGCGCTGGATCTACCAGGCCAATGCCGCGCTGATCCGCCGCGCCGACCTGGTGATGGCCAATCTGGACGACTTTCGCGGGCCGGGAGAGCCGGATTCCGGCACGGCCTTCGAGGTGGGCTTCGCGGTCGCGCTGGGCAAGCCGGTGTGGGCCTATACCGGCGATCGCGGCACCATCGTCGAGCGCGCCACGGCGGGTCATGACGCGGAAGGCAGGCCGCTCGACGCGCGCGGCTTTCATGTCGAGGACTTCGGGCTCGGCAAGAACCTGATGCTGGCCTGCTCGGTGCAGTTGGTGCAGGGCGGGCCCGCGCAGTGCCTGGAGGCGATGGCGATGGCGATGGCGGCGGCGGGCGCCGGCGCCCAGGACTGAAGGCGCGGACGTCTCAAGGCCGGCGGCTGGCCGTCGCCGGCTCG
>NZ_AMPR02000145.1:0-7617 GCF_000307735.3 Cupriavidus sp. HPC(L)
GGGCCGCGCCTGCAGCGCCTGCTCGTCGAGCGTGGGCACCGGCTCGGCAAGGCCCGGCCACTGCGGCGACAGCGCGACGTCCTGCAGCGTGCCGGGGACGCCGATGCGCTGCGCCAGCTCGGCCATGTCGCGCTGATGATCGGCCCGCGCGTCGCGCCAGTCGGCGCGGGCGCGCAAGGCATCGAGCTCGAGCCGGGTCACGTCGGCGCGCGCCAGGTCGCCGGCCTTGTAGCGGGTCTGGTTGGCCTGCTGGGTGCGCTCGTACAACGCCAGCGTCTGCGTCAGCACGTCGACGCGCTGCTGGCTGACCGCCGCGTCGATGAAGGCCTGCTCCAGCGCGGCGATCTGCTGGACGGTGGCCGCCTGCATCTGGCGGCCCGCGGCCACGTTGGCGGCTTGCGCCGTCTTGACGCGCAGGCCGGCCTTGTTGGCGGTCTCGATGACCTGGTCGATGCGCACCGTCGAATCGACGGTCTTGTTGCGCCAGCTGCCGGCACCGACGCCGGCGTGCGGGTTGATGTTCTCCACGCCCACGCTCAGCACCGGGTTCGGACGCTGCCCGGCGATCTGGATGTCGGCCTCGCTGGCCTGCACGGCGCGGCGTGCCGCGATCAGCTCCGGATTGCAACGCAGCGCAAGCGCGCGCGCCTCGGACAACGTCAGCGTCGCGCCGGCGCCGGGCGCGCGGCATTCGCCGTCCGGCTGCGTTGCGACGGCAGTGGACGGCGCCGCGGCGGCGAAACGGGCCGGCGCGGCCAGCAGCAGCGAGGCAGCGATCGGCGCGAGCAACAGGCGGAGGTGGGTACAGCGATGACGACGGACATGCACGATGACAGGCTCGGTTCAGGCAACGCAGACACGAAGCGCGCCGGCAATGCCGGCGCGACGCGACCGTGCGGCCGCCGCGCTTCGCTCTGTTGGCGTTGTTCGGCGCTATATCGGCGGGCCTGGCACGATCTCCGGCGGCATTGGAGCGAAACGGGATTTCAATCGGCTTTCAAGATCTTGACGATTAGCTTGCAGCGCGCGATTCCGAGGGAATGCCCTGACATCGGCCGTGTGCGCGGTGCGCCCATGTTTTATGATCGATACCTTTGCGCGAGGCGCCGCGGTGGCGCCCGCCACGCCAACCTCGACCGACGATGCCCGATATTCCGCTGCTCCCCGCCCTGTTGACCTTCCTTCTCGGCGGTGCGCTCGGCGCAGTCGGCGGACTGTTCGGCATCGGCGGCGGCCTGATCGCAATCCCCGCGCTGGGGCTGCTCTATGGCATGGACCAGCAACTGGCGCAGGGCACCGCGCTGGTGATGATCGCCCCCAATGTGCTGATCGGCTTCTGGCAGTACCGGCGCCGCGCCGATATCGCGCTGCGTACCGCGCTGGTGCTCGGCCTGTCCGCGGTGCTCGCCACCTATGTCGGCGCGCGGCTGGCGACGGAGATGGACGCGGTGCTGCTGCGGCGGATCTTCGCGCTGTTCATGATCGGCATGGCCGTCTATTTCCTGTGGCGGCTGTTGCCCGGACGCGCGGTCACGGCGCAGCAGCAGCGGCTGTCGTCGCGCTGGATTCCGGCGGTCGGCGTGGTCGGCGGCGCGATGTCCGGGTTCTTTGGCGTGGGCGGCGGCGTGGTCGCGGCGCCGGCGCTGGTCGGCCTGTTCGGCTTTCGCCAGGCGGCGGCGCAAGGGCTGGCACTGGCTCTGGTCACGCCCGGCGCGGTGGTCGCGCTGGCGACCTATGCGCAGGCGCGCCACGTCGACTGGGCCAGCGGTATCCCGCTGTCGCTGGGCGGCATGCTGACGATCTCGTGGGGCGTCGCGCTGGCGCACCGGATGCCCGAACGCCAGCTGCGCGCGTGGTTCTCGGCCTGCCTGATCGCGATCGCGGTGGTGATGCTGGTGCGGGGCTGACGGCCTGGCGCTGCCGGTGCGGTGCTCGGCGAGAGGCCCGGCCGCGCTCGCGCTAGGTCTTGCGGAACACCACGCTGAAGTTGTTCGCCGGCATCGGCACCGCTTCCTCGAAGCGCAGCCCGGCGCTGTCGCCCAGCGCGATCACCGCCTCCATCTCGCGCACGCCCCAGGAAGCATCGCTCGCGCGCAGCTGCTCGTCGAAGATCGCGTTGCTCGGCGACGTGTGCTCGCCGTCGCGGCGGTAGGGCCCGTACAGATAAAGCACGCCGCCGTCCGGCAACAACCGCGCGGCGCCCGCGAACAGCGCCTCGGCGGCCCGCCACGGCGCAATATGGATCATGTTGATGCAGACCACGCCATCGGCATGATCGATGCCCCAATCGGCCTGGCCCACGTCCAGCGCCAGCGGGTCGCGCAGATTCGGCAAACCCGCCTCCGCTTTCCACGCCGCAATCGAACGGCGCGCCGCCGGATCTGGGTCGCTGGGCTGCCAGACCCATTCCGGATTGGCCGCGGCGAAGTGCCTGGCGTGCTGGCCGGTGCCGCTGGCGATCTCGAGAATGGTGCCGGCCGGCGGCAACACGCGGCGCAGCACCTCGAGAATCGGCTCGCGGTTGCGCTCGGCGGCGGGGGCGATGCGGCGGTGGTTGGGATGGACGTGGTCAGGCGGCATGGGTATCAGTCGATCAGGCAGCCGGTTCGAACGGCGAGGCTGACAGCCTACCAGCAACGGTCTCTCCGTCGAGCCAAATCGCCACTGCGATACACTGGCCCCGCCGTTGCCATTTCCCCGCTGTCGCCGCCTTGCCCACGTACACCCTCTCCTCACCCGTCCACGCCGAGCTCGATATCCGCAAGAGCCGCTTTCTCGCCGTTGCCGTGCCGGTCGCCGATCGCGACGAAGCGATGCGGGTCGTGCAGACGCTGCGTGCCGAGCATCCCACCGCCACGCATGTCTGCTGGGCGCTGCTGGCGGGCGGGCAATCCGGCATGTCGGACGACGGCGAGCCGTCGGGCACTGCGGGGCGGCCGATTCTCGAAGTGCTGCGCCATCACGAACTCGATGGCGTGCTGGCCGCGGTAGTGCGCTACTACGGCGGCATCAAGCTCGGCGCGGGGGGACTGGTGCGCGCCTATACCGATGCGATCGCCGCCGCGCTGAAGACCGCCGAGCGGGTCGAGCGCATCGCGTATGCGAGCTTCGCCGTCGAGGTCGACTATGCCGACGAGGCACGGGTGCGACGCTGGCTCGAACAGACCGGCCACACGTTGGCCGACAGCGCCTATGGTTCGACGGCCCGGCTGATCGTCAGGCTGCCCGCCAGCGAAGTCGAAGCCGCGCAGGCGGCGCTGCGCGATGCCACCCATGGCCGCGCGCAGTTTCCGCGGGTGGATCACGACAACGAGGGACGCCGATGAGCGAGGTGTCCAGCGAGCCGATGAGCGAGCCGATGAGCGAGCCGAACAACGCGCTGATGAGAGAGCCGAACGACGCGCCGCCGCTGCGCGTGCGTATCGCCCCCTCGGGGCTCGAGTTCGCCGCCGAGCCGACGCAATCGATCCTGGAGGCCGCCTTGCGCGCCGGCATTCGCCTGCCCAGCTCCTGCCGCAACGGCACCTGCCGCGCCTGCCTGTGCCGGCTGGCGTCCGGCAGCATCCGCTATCGGATCGAATGGCCGGGATTGAGTCCCGACGAGAAGGACGACGGCTATCTGCTGCCTTGCGTGGCCTGCGCGCAATCCGATGTCGACATCGTCGCGCCCGGTGCGCGGCGGCAGGACTGAGCGAGCCACGCTCAGGCGACCGCGCGCCTTCGTACGGGTGCCGGCGCGACCGCGGCAAAGAACGCCCACGCGATCCGCAGCGCATCGGGTCCCGCCGGATCGGCATAGGCCTGGCTGGCCGCGCCACCGCTCCACGCATGGCCCAGGCCTTCGACACGTACCAGCCGGATATAGAGCCCGCCGTCGCGGCGCCAGTCATGCACCACGACCGGTCGGCGCTCGCCCCGCCGCAGCACGCGCACCGACGGTTGGGCCGCCGCGGCCGGCAACGCGCCGGGCGTCGACAGCGACAGCCATAGCGTCGCGCTGGCAATCGCGTTGTCGTAGGCGACCACACGATCGGCATCGCCATGGATCAACAGCAGCGGCGGCGGCGTCCTGCCGCGCAACTGCAGCCGCAGCGCCTGCAGCTGCGCGGCCGTGTGTCCGTTCAGCGAGCCGCGCATCACGCGGCCTGCCTGGGTCGCATTGCGGGCCAGATGCGGGGCCGCTCCAGAGTGCGAACCCACCGCGACGAAGCGGTCGGGATAGCGCAGCGCCAGCATCAACGCCATCGCGCCGCCGGCGGAGAGACCAAGCAGATGCACCCGCTCGGGCTGCACCGGATGCATGCGGCAGACATGGTCGATCATCCCCATCAACAGGCCGGCCTCCGCCGCGGCCTGCGCCTCGCCCCGAAACCAGTTCCAGCATCGGTGCGCATTGGCGCGCGAGGACTGCTCGGGCAGCAGCACGATGCAACGGCGCGCCCGCGCCAGCGCCGCCACGCGCGTGCAGGCGGCGAAGCTGGCGGCATCCTGTCCGCAGCCATGCAGCAGGACCAGCAGCGGCGCGGGCCGCGACGCCCCGATTCCTGAAGGGATGAACAGCCGATAGTGGCGCTGCGCCAGCGGCCCAAAGCCCCAGACACCCTCCAGCCAGCGGCCACCGCCGCGGCTCGCCGGCGCCCGCGCCGGCGAGGCGACACCGGACAGCACGCGCCGCGCTTCCTTGCCCTGATGCGCGGCCTGCGTGACGGAATGCGCGACCGTATTGGCGACGGTGCGCGCGACCGATTTGGTGACGGTGCGCGCGACCGCGCGCTGCATCTGCTGCATCTGGCGGGCGGCGGTCTTGCCAAGCTTGGCCCACGGATTGACGGTGCGGCGGCGTTGGGTCGGCATCGGTCAGCCTTGCGAGTTGGCCCATGGCAGGGTCCACGAGTCGGAAGGCCATTATGCGGCATGCCGATACGCGGCCGCGCGCAGGGACAAGGTCAATGCCAGCCGCGCCAGGCCAGATCCGCGCCGAGCAGCAGCAGCCCGATGAAGAACAGCCGCCGGAACAGCGCCGCGCTGATCCGGTTGCGCAGCTTCTGGCCGAGCCACATGCCGGCCAGCGCGGGAATCAGCGTCGCCAGCGAGGCGCCTAGCACCGGCGCCTGCCCCAGCACGCCATGCATCAGCAGATTGATCGCCAGCGCCACCGTCGATACCGTGAACGACAGGCCCAGCGCCTGCACCAGTTCCTCGCGCGCCAGTCGCAGCCCCTGCAGATACGGCACCGCCGGGATCACCAGCACGCCGGTCACCGCGGTAATCGCGCCGGTGGCCAGACCGATCAGCGGTGCCAGCCAGCGCTCATGGGCGGCAGGCACGTTCAGCTGCCACGACGACAGCCCGACGGCGGCATAGGCGATCAATGCGACGCCGAGTGCCACCGTGGCCTGCTGCATCGCCGACGGCGGCGCCAGCGCGCCGGCCACCAGCGTGCCCGCCACGATGCCGAGCAGCATCGGCCAGAGCCGCATCACCAGCGCGCCGAAGCGTGGGCCGGCGGCAAGCTGCACCACATTGGTCACCATCGACGGCGCGACCAGCAGCGCGGCTGCCTGCATCGGCGGCATCACCAACCCGAGCAGGCCGACGGCGACCGTCGGCAGGCCCAGCCCCACCACGCCCTTGACGAAGCCCGCCAGCAGGAACGTCAGGCCGATGAACAGCGCTTGAGCAACCAGCGTATGCGTATCCATGCCGCGCCCTCACTGACCGTCGGCCGCGGCATCGTGCACGGCACGGCTGTCGCCCGGTGCCTGCTCGCGTCGATGCATGCCATAGTCGCGCAGCACCTGCGCGACCCGCAGCCGGTAGTCGGCGAACACGCCGCCGCGGCCCGCGGCCTGCGCATGGCGGTGCTCGATCGTATTGCGCCAGGCCTGCACGGCCGCCTCGTCGCGGAAGAACGACAGCGACAGCACCTTGCCGGGCGTGCTCAGGCTCTGGAAACGCTCGACCGAGAGGAAGCCGTCGATCGCTTCCAGCGTGGGGCGCAGTTGTGCGGCGATATCGAGATAGGCATCCTTCTGCCCGGGGGCGAATTCGACTTCAAAGATCACGGCAATCATCGGGCGTCCTCAGCAAGATCGTGGGAATCGTGGGGGTCATTGGAATCACGGCATTCGGGCATCACAGGAAATGCGGGATCCGCGCGTTCAGCGACGGCCGATAACGATACGCCCGCGCCAGCGCGGCCGGCTCGATACCGCGCGCCAGCAGCGCGGAGACGGACGCTTCGGCCAGCGCCGCCGCCACCGCATCGCCGGGACATCGATGCGCGCCATGGCCGAAGGTCCCGGCCCGCTCGCCGCGCTTGGCCAGCGTCGGCGTATTGGCCGAGACATTTTCCACTTCGAGCTCCGATGCGGCGGCCGCGGCGAGCAGCACCAGGATGCCGTCGCCGCGTCGCAGCGGCACGCCGCAGACAAGCGCGTCCTCGGCCATGAAGCGGCGCGTGTTGTGGATCGGCGGATCGCTGCGCAGCACCTTCGCCACCGTGGTGCTCGGATCCTCGGCCCCAGCGGCATCGCCGGCAAGCCACAACAGCGTATTGCCGATCAGCCCGGCGGTGGCCTCGCAGCCCTGCACCATCAGGCCCAGCAGATTGGCGGCGATCGCGTCGTCGTCGACACCGGCGGCGCGTGCCTCCGCGCACAACGCCTTTGCCCACGGCGTGTCGGCACGCAGCGGCAGTGTCTGCAGCGATGCCGCCGCGTCGATGCCGGCGTTGATCTCGGCCGGACCTGCGAGCGGCGACATGGCCGCGGCAAAGCTCCCGATCTGCGCGGCGATCCGGCTCGCGGTGACGTCGTCGTCCGTGGCGGTGAAGCCCAGCAAACGCGCGATGGCTATCACCGGCAGCGCACTGGCCCAGCGGTTCGCGGTCGCGGCGTGATCGTCCGTCACCGGCAACAGGCGCGCCGATGCCGATGCGGCCGCGCGCACGTCGTCCCCATCCAGCGTTGCCAGCTGCCGTTGCAGCACGGCCTTCAACGGCGCATGGCGCTGGCCGTCGTTCATGCGGATCAGCCGCGCGAACAACGTCCCGGCGGGCGACTGCGCGAGGGGCGGCGGCACGGGCTGTCCCGGCGGCCGCACCCGGCACGCCGGATGCGACAGCACCGCCGCCACCTCGGCCGGGCCGGCGGCGACCCACAGCATCAGCATGGCGTCGCGGTGAAACGGCTGCTGCCGCGCGAGTTCGCGATAGTACCGATAGGGATCGCGATGCGTTACCGCCGCCAGCGGATCGGGAGGCGGCTTCGTCGGGTCCAGGATCATGGGATGCGCGACAAGGAAGGCAAGGTTGATATCGGCAAGTATCGGCCTATACTGCGATCGTTGTTTCACCGTGGAATGAACTATGGAATACGCTCCCAGCATCAGTCAGTTGGCCGGCCTGCTGGCCGACCCGGGCCGCGCCGCGATGCTGTGGGCGTTAATGGATGGCAGCGCAAGACCGGCCGGCGAGCTCGGGCTGATTGCGGGGCTGTCGGCCTCGTCGACCAGCGGCCATCTGGCTCGGCTGGCCGAGGGCGGCCTGCTGGCGGTCGAGACGCATGGCCGCAATCGCTATTACCGGCTGGCCGCGCCCGAGATCGGCGTCGCGAT
>NZ_AMPR02000144.1:0-7736 GCF_000307735.3 Cupriavidus sp. HPC(L)
CTGGCCACCGCCGAGGCGCAGCTGCGCGACGCGCATCCGGGCTGCCGCCTGCACGCCGGGACCTGCGACGTGCTGCAGCCCGAGCAGGTCCGCGCCTTCGCCGCCGAGGTCGAGACCACGCTCGGCCCTGCCGACATGCTGATCAACAACGCGGGGCAGGGCCGCGTCTCGACCTTCGCCGATACCGAGGACCAGGCCTGGCTCGACGAACTGCAGCTGAAGTTCTTTTCGGTGATCCACGCCACCCGTGCCTTCCTGCCGCAGCTCGAACGATCGCCCAACGCGTCGATCGTCTGCGTGAACTCGCTGCTCGCGGTCCAGCCCGAGCCGCATATGGTCGCCACCTCCGCCGCGCGCGCCGGCGTGCACAACCTGGTGCGCTCGCTCGCCACGGAGTTCGCGCCGAAGGGCATCCGCGTCAACGGCATCCTGCTCGGCCTGGTCGAGTCGGGCCAATGGCGCCGACGCTTCGAGGCGCGTCCCGAGGCCGACCGCCATCTGGACTGGGCCGCCTGGACCGCACGCCTGGCGCAGCACAAGCATATTCAACTCGGCCGTCTCGGCCTGCCGCAGGAGGCCGCGCGCGCCATCCTGTTCCTTGCCTCGCCGTTGTCTTCGTACACCACGGGCAGCCACATCGATGTTTCCGGAGGACTCTCCCGTCATGCGTAACGAACAACCCCAACAAGATCAACAAGCCGTGCGCGAGCAGCAGGTGACCGTCGGCTGGGCCATCGCGGCCTTCCTCGAGCAGTGCGGCGTCAAGGCGGCGTTCGGCGTGATCTCGATCCACAACATGCCGATCCTCGACGCGATCGGCGAACGCGGCAAGATCCGCTTCGTGCCGGCGCGCGGCGAGGCGGGCGGCGCCAATATGGCCGACGCCTGCGCGCGCACCACCGGCGGCCTGGGCGTCTGCCTGACCAGCACCGGCACCGCCGCCGGCAATGCGGCCGGCGCGATGGTCGAGGCGCTGACCGCCGGCACGCCGCTGCTGCATATCACCGGCCAGATCGAGACGCCGTACCTGGACCAGAGCCTGGCCTACATCCACGAAGCGCCGGACCAGCTGACGATGCTCAAGGCCGTGTCCAAGGCCGCCTTCCGCGTGCGCAGCGCCGATACTGCGATCAGCACCATCAAGCTGGCGGTGCAGACCGCGCTGACCGCGCCGACGGGCCCCGTCAGCGTCGAGATTCCGATCGACATCCAGGCCGCGCTGATTCCGCTGCCGACCGATCTGCGGCCGCTGCCGGTGCCGACCCACGTGCCTTCGGACCATGCGCTGGACGCGCTGGCCGAGCGCCTGGTCCAGGCGCGCCGTCCGCTGCTGTGGCTGGGCGGCGGCGCCCGCCATGCCGGCGCGCAGGTCAAGCGGCTGCTGGACCTGGGCTTCGGCGTGGTGACCAGCACGCAGGGCCGCGGCATCGTGCCCGAGGACGATCCGCGCTCGCTGGGCGCGTTCAACCTGCACAAGCCGGTTGAGCAGTTCTATCAGACCTGCGACGCGATGGTCGTGGTCGGCTCGCGGCTGCGCGGCAACGAGACGCTGAAGTACGAGCTGAAGCTGCCGCGTCCGCTGTTCCGCGTCGATGCCGATCCGGCCGCCGAGGGCCGCTGCTACCAAAGCGACTACTTCGTCAGCGGCGACGCCGCGCTGGTGCTCGACGGCCTGGCCGACCGGCTGCAGGCCCGCATGCGGATCGACCCGGCGTTTGCCGGCGACCTGCGCCGCGCCCACGAGATCGCGGTCAAGGGGCTGGTCGACGGCCTCGGCCCGTACTCGGCGCTGGTCGAGGCGCTGCAGGGCGCCGTGGGCCGCCACTTCAACTGGGTGCGCGACGTCACCGTGTCGAACAGCACCTGGGGCAACCGCCAGCTGCGCATCTTCGATTCGCGCGCCGGCGTGCATGCGCTCGGCGGCGGCATCGGCCAGGGCCTGGCGATGGGCATCGGCGCCGCGGTCGGCGCCGCGGCGACCGGCTCGGGCAAGAAGACCTTCTGCCTGGCCGGCGACGGCGGCTTCATCCTGAACCTGGGCGAGCTTGCCACGGCGGTGCAGGAGCGTGCCGACCTCGTGATCGTGCTGATGAACGACAAGGGCTACGGCGTCATCAAGAACATCCAGGACGCGCAGTACGGCGGGCGCCGCCACTACGTCGACCTGCATACACCCGACTACGCCGCGCTGTCGAAGGCGCTGGCGCTGCGCCATCGCCGCGTCAGCCGCCTCGACGAGATCGGTGCCGCGCTCGATCAGGCTACCGTCGAGCCGGGCCCGTTCCTGCTGGAGATCGATATGCTGTCGATCGGCAGCTTCAAGACCGCGTTCGCCGGCCCGCCGGTCAATGCCGCGGAGTCCACGCAAGAGCCGGCACAGGGTGCGGCCGAACGTGCGGCCGAGCGCGCCACGCTGACTGCCTGAAGGAGAACGGCAATGCTGCATGTGTCGATGGTGGGCTGCGGCGCGATCGGGCGCGGCGTGCTGGAGCTGCTGAAGTCCGATCCCGACGTGGTGTTCGATCTGGTCATCGTGCCGGAAGGCACGATGGACGAGGCGCGCAGCGCGGTGTCCGAGCTGGCGCCCCATGCCCGCGTCGCCACGCATCTGAGCGAAGCCGACCGCCGTCCCGACCTGCTGGTCGAATGCGCCGGCCATCGCGCGCTGGAGGAACACATTGTGCCGGCGCTCGAGCGCGGCATTGCCTGCATGGTGGTGTCGGTCGGTGCGCTGTCCGAGCCCGGCCTGGCCGAACGGCTGGAAGCGGCGGCGCGGCGTGGCGGCACCCAGGTGCAGCTGCTGTCGGGGGCGATCGGCGCGATCGACGCGCTGGCGGCCGCGCGCGTCGGCGGACTCGACGAAGTGGTCTATACCGGCCGCAAGCCGCCGCGCGCGTGGAAGGACACGCCGGCCGAGCAGCGTGTCGACCTCGATGCGCTGGACGGACCGACGGTGATCTTCGAGGGCAGCGCGCGCGATGCGGCGCGGCTCTATCCGAAGAACGCCAACGTCGCCGCGACGCTGTCGCTGGCCGGCCTGGGCCTGGACCGCACCGCGGTCAGGCTGCTGGCCGACCCGGGCGTCGAGGAGAACGTCCATCACGTGGAAGCGCGCGGCGCCTTCGGCGGCTTCGAGCTGACCATGCGCGGCAAGCCGCTTGCGGCCAACCCCAAGACCTCGGCGCTGACCGTGTTCAGCGTGGTGCGCGCGCTGGGAAACCGCGCGCATGCGGTATCGATCTGAACAGCCGAATCCAACGCGAACCCGAAGACGCGAACATGAAGACGCAAGACCTTCTCCCCATCTGTATCGCCGGCCAATGGCGTCTCGGCGGCGGCGACCGCTATGCCACGCGCTATCCCGCCACCGGCGAGGTCGTCGCGGAACTGCGCGCGGCCAGCCTCGCCGACGTCGAGGAGGCGGTGCAGGGCGCGCAGCGCGCCTTCGAGACCAGCGGCTGGGCACAACGCAAGCCGCATGAGCGCGCCGCGGTGCTGTATCGGGTCGCCGAGCTGATCCGTGCCCGCGCCGAGCCGCTGGCGCAGCGCCAGCGGCTCGACAACGGCAAGCCGATCAGCGAGACCCGCGCGCTGGTCGCCAGCGCCGCCGGCACCTTCCAGTTCTTTGCCGCCGCCTGCGAGACGCTGGAGGAAACGCTGACGCCGCCGCGTGGCGACTTCCTGACGATGAGCGTGCACGAGCCGATGGGCGTGGTCGCGGCGATCACGCCGTGGAACTCGCCCATCGCCAGCGAGGCACAGAAGCTGGCGCCGGCGCTCGCCGCCGGCAACGCCGTGGTGGTCAAGCCGGCCGAGGTCACGCCGCTGATGGCACTGGAACTGGCCGCGATCTGCGAGGAAGCCGGCGTGCCGAAGGGCCTGATCAGCGTGCTGCCGGGCAAGGGCTCGGTGATCGGCGATGCGATCACGCAGCACCCGCTGGTGCGGCGCGTGTCGTTCACCGGCGGCACCACCACCGGCAAGCACATCGCGCATATCGCCGCCGACAAGATGATGCCGGTGTCGCTGGAACTGGGCGGCAAGTCGCCGACCATGGTGTTCGACGATGCCGATCTCGACCACGCGGTCAACGGCGTGCTGTACGGCATCTTCAGCTCGTCGGGCGAGTCGTGCATCGCCGGTTCGCGGCTGTTCGTCGCGCGCTCGCTGTATGAGCCGTTCATGGACCGCCTCGCCGCCGGTGCCGCGCGGCTGCGCGTCGGCGACCCGGCCGACGAGCGCACCCAGATGGGACCGCTGATCACCGACCGCCATCGCGATTCGATCGAGTCGTTCGTCGCGATGGGCGTCGAGGAGGGCGGCCAGCTGCGCACCGGGGGCATGCGGCCAAGCGTGCCCGGCCTGGAGAACGGCTACTTCTATACGCCGACCATCATCGAAGGGCTCGATAACCGCGCCCGCATCTGCCAGCAGGAGATCTTCGGACCGGTGCTGGTGGCGATGCCGTTCGACGACGAGGACGACCTGATCGCGCAGGCCAACGACAGCGTCTATGCGCTGGCGGCCGGCGTCTGGACGCGGGACTACAAGCGCGCCTGGCGCGTGGCGCGCGCGGTGCAGGCGGGCAACGTCTGGATCAACACCTACAAGCAGTTCTCGATCTCGACGCCGTTCGGCGGCTGGCGCGACAGCGGCCTGGGGCGCGAGAAGGGACGACTGGGAATCCTGCAGTACATGGAGCAGAAGAGCGTGTACTGGGGCCTGCATCAACAACCGCTGCCGTGGGCGAACTGAGCCGGCGGCCGCTGGAGACCGACATGAATCAAGTACTGGGCATCGACGAGATCGTCTATGGCGCCGACGATTTCGACGCCTGCCGCGGCTTCTTCAACGATTGGGGTTTGATCCTGAAGCGCGACGACGCGCAGGGGCTGGACTTCGAGACGCTGAACGGCTGCCGCGTGCTGGTGCGCCGCATCGACGATCCGGCGCTGCCGCCGGCGATCGAGGCCGGCCCCACGCTGCGCGAGGTGGTCTGGGGCGTCGATACGCCCGCCGCGCTGGACCGCATTGCCGCGGCGATCGCCGGCGAAGCCAGCTTCGTCCACCAGGGCGGCGGACAGGGGGACGAAAGCGTGCGCATCGGCTGCACCGATCCCAACGGCCTGGCCGTGCGCTTTCAACTGACCCGCAAGCGCGACGTCGAAGTCGAATGCGCGGCGATGAACACCTGGAGCGCGAAGCCGCGCGTCAACCAGCGCGGTCCGATTTACGAGCGCGCCACGCCGATCGAGGTCGGCCACGTGGTGTTCTTCGTCAAGGACGTCGACGCCACCGAGCGCTTCTACACGGACAAGTTCGGCTTTGTCGCGTCGGACCGCTATCCGGGCCGTGGCGCCTTCCTGCGCTGCGCCGACGAGGGCGGCCATCACGACCTGTTCCTGCTGCAGCTGCCGCAGCCCAAGAGCGGGCTGAACCATGTCGCGTTCACCGTGCGCGATATCCACGAGGTGTTCGGCGGCGGCATGCACATGTCGCGCACCGGCTGGGAGACGCAGCTCGGCCCGGGCCGCCATCCGATCTCGTCGGCTTACTTCTGGTACTTCAGGAACCCGGCCGGCGGGCTGATCGAGTACTACGCGGACGAGGACCACTGCGACGCCCACTGGGAGCCGCGCGAATTCGAGCCGGGGCCGACGATGTTTGCCGAATGGGCGATCGAAGGCGGCATCGACGGCAATACCCGCCGCCAGAAGAACGCCGGCGGCCCGGAAGGGAAGTTCCTGACCGAGAAACGCTGAAGACGACGCCCCCGGCGCAAATGGAATCAGAAGGAAGTGTGATGAGTGCCAGCCCCACCCTGACGATGCGCGTGCAGGCCATGCGCTACGAAGCCCGCGGCGTCGTCAGCATCGAACTGCAGGACCCCGCGGGGGCCGCCTTGCCGGAATTCAGCCCCGGCGCCCATATCGACCTGCATCTGGGCAACGGCCTGGTGCGCAGCTATTCCCTGTGCGGCGCGCCAGAGGCGCGGCACAGCTACACCGTTGGCGTGCTGCTCGACCGCGGCAGCCGGGGCGGCTCGCGCTATGTCCATGAGCAGTTGCGCGTCGGCGCGACGCTGCCAGTCGGCGCGCCGCGCAACAACTTCGAACTCGACGAGAGCGCCTCGCACACGGTGCTGGTCGCCGGGGGCATCGGCGTAACGCCGATCGTCTGCATGGCCCGCCGGCTGCATCAGCTGGGCCGCGCCTTCACGCTGTTCTACTGCGCGCGTTCCCGCGAGGAGGCGGCCTTCGTGGCCGAACTGCAGGCCTATGGCGATGCGGTGCGCCTGCATTTCGACGCCGAGGCCGGCGGTCCGCCGGATCTGGCCGCCATGCTGGCCGGACTGGATCGGGGAACCCACTTCTATTGCTGCGGCCCGGGCCCGATGCTGCAGGCCTTCGAGTCGGCCTGCGAGGCGCATGGCTACCCGAACGTCCATATCGAGCGCTTCGCCGCCGACCCGTCGGTCGAGGCGGTGCAGGACGGGGAGTACGCGGTGTCGCTGGCGCAGACCGGCATGGAGGTCAAGGTGCCCGCCGGCAAGTCGCTGCTCGACGCGCTGCTCGAAGCCGGTATTGCGGTCGACTACAGCTGCCGCGAAGGCGTATGCGGTTCCTGCGAGACGCGTGTGCTCGGGGGCGAGCCCGACCATCGCGACGGTGTGCTCAGCAAGGCCGAACGCGCTGCCAACCAGTCGATGATGGTGTGCGTGTCGGGCTGCAAGGGCAAGCGGCTGGTGCTGGATCTGTAGCCGGGCCGGCAGCCCATCCCTTCCACGGCGCGCCGTGTCGGCGGCGGCGCCGTTTCCTCCCCACGCAGTCCGTTCCCACGACAGGTCCGCGCCGTGGCCATGCCCACCGCCGCGGACCGGCCACGGCAATTTCAGGAAGCAAGCATCGTGTTGACAGAAAGACAAGAGCTGGCGCCCGCCAGTGTTCCGGGGCCAGCCACGGCCATGTTTCGTGGTGGCGCGGATGGCGCAACCGCTGGCGCCGGTGCCGGTGCTTCCGCCACGGCCTCGGACGCCGCGGGCGGCGTGACGCGCGGCCAGATCGTCGCCCGCATCGAGCGCCTGCCCAACAACCTGATGCATGTGAAGGCGCGGCTGCTGATCGGGCTGGCGACCTTCTTCGACGGCTTCGACGTGATCGCGATTGCCGCGACGCTGCCGCTGCTGATCGCTCAGTGGTCGCTGACGCCGGGCCAGATCGGTTTCCTGATCGCCGCGCCCTCGGTCGGACAACTGGTGGGCGCGCTGTTCTTCCCGTGGCTGGCCGAGCGCTACGGCCGGCTGCACTCCATCGCCTGGAGCGCCGGCATCATCGGCCTGATGAGCATCGCCTGCGGCTTCGCGCCTTCGTTCGAGCTGTTCGCGTTGCTGCGGATCGTCCAGGGTCTGGGCCTTGGCGGCGAGCTGCCGGTCGCCGCGACCTATATCAACGAGGTCACGCGCGCGCATGGCCGCGGCCGCTTCGTGCTGCTGTACGAGGTGGTGTTCCCGATCGGCCTGCTGGTATCGAACGGGGCCGGTGCCTGGCTGGTGCCACGCTACGGCTGGGAGGTGATGTACTTCATCGGCGGCGTGCCGATCGTGCTGTTCTTCGTGCTGCGCAAGATCCTGCCGGAGTCGCCGCGCTGGCTGGCCGAGAAGAACCGCATGGCCGAGGCCGACCGCGCGGTGCGCGCCTTCGAATCGCACGCGCGCACGCCGCTGCCGCCGGTCGGCG
>NZ_AMPR02000143.1:0-7738 GCF_000307735.3 Cupriavidus sp. HPC(L)
GCAATGGCCGGCGGACGGCACGGTCACGCACGGCTATGCGCCGCCGTCGAGCAAGGGACTGCGCATCGCGGTGCCGGCCAACGGCACCGTACGGGCGGCCGCGGCCGGCTGGGCGATCCACGTCGGCGCGCTGCGTGGCTACGGCACGCTGGTGATCGTCAAGCACAACGACGACTGGCTGACCGTCTACGGCAACCTGGATCAGCCGATGGTCAAGGAAGGCGCCCACGTCGACGCCGGCCAGGTGGTGGGCCGCATGGGCGCCGCCGCCAGCGAACTGCATTTCGAGGTGCGCGGCAACGGCAAGCCGGTCGATCCGGCCAGCATGCTGCCGGCGCGGGGATAAGCGGCCGGTCTTGTCGTCCCCGCGCGGGCAGGGATCCAGCGACTGCAAACCTGGCCGCACAAGCCGCTGGACCCCCGCCTGCGCGGGGGCGACAACCGGGACGTTCCTTGCTACTGCGCGTGCTCGATCACCATCTGCACGCGCGTGACGCCGTTGAAGGTGTTGTTGTCGAGCCGGTAGGCGACCATCGCGCTGGCCCCGAGCGTGTCGGCGTGGTTGAACCAGATCGCGTCGAACTGGCGCTTGCCGCGCCCCAGCTGCAGCTTCAGATGCTTGCCCTTGAGCACGGTTTGGCGCAGCACGTCGAACTCCCCGCAGAAGGTCGGCGGCGGAAAGCCCTGGCCCCATACCTGCTGCTCCAGCAGCGAGACGAAGGCCGGATCGAAGCAGTGGTCCTCGATCTCGCCGTCGGTCTCGATCACGCGGGCCAGGTGATCGTCGGTCAGCCATTCGCGGCCGATTCCTTCGAACGCGTCCATGAAGCGCTCGAAATCGCCGGCGCGCAGCGTCAGGCCGGCCGCCATCGCATGGCCGCCGAACTTCACGAGCAGACCGGGATGGCGCTTGGAGACCAGGTCGAGCGCATCGCGCAGATGAAAGCCCGGAATCGAGCGGCCCGAGCCCTTGATCGTGGCCTCGTCGCCCGGCGCGAAGGTGATCGTCGGCCGATGGAATTTCTCCTTCAGGCGCGACGCCACGATGCCGATCACGCCCTGGTGCCAGGTGTCGTTGAACACGCTGACGGTAAAGCGCGACGACGGATCGAGCCCGTCCAGCGGACGCTCGAGGATCTGCAGCGCTTCCTGCTGCATGCCCGCCTCGATGTCGCGCCGCTCGCGGTTCATCGCATCGAGCTGCTGCGCGATCTCCCAGGCGCGCTCCGCGTCGTCGCTGAGCAGGCATTCGATGCCGAGCGACATGTCGGCCAGCCGGCCGGCGGCGTTCAGCCGCGGGCCCAGGCCGAAGCCGAGATCGAAGGTGGTGGCGCGGCTGGCCTCGCGCCCGGCCGCGCGGAACAGCGCGGCCACGCCCGCATGCATGCGGCCCGCCCGCATGCGCTTCAGGCCCTGCGCGACCAGGATGCGGTTGTTGGTATCGAGCTTGACCACGTCCGCCACGGTACCGAGCGCGACCAGATCGAGCAGCGTGTCGAGCCGCGGCTGGCTGGCCGGCGTGAACACGCCGCGCTGGCGCAGTTCGGCGCGCAGCGCCAGCAGCACGTAGAACATCACGCCGACGCCTGCCAGGTTCTTGCTGGGGAAGCCGCAGCCCGGCTGGTTCGGATTGACGATCACCGCCGCGTCGGGCAACTGGTCGCCCGGCAGATGGTGGTCGGTGACGACCACGTCGATGCCGCGCGCATTGGCCGCGGCCACGCCATCGACGCTCGCGATGCCGTTGTCGACGGTGACGATCACGTCCGGATTGCGTTGCGCCGCCAGCGCGACGATCTCGGGCGTCAGGCCGTAGCCGTACTCGAAGCGGTTCGGCACGATGTAGTCGACCTGGGCGCCGAGCATCCGCAAACCACGCACGCCGACCGCGCAGGCGGTGGCGCCGTCGCAGTCGTAATCGGCGACGATCAGCAGCCGGCGGCGGGCCGCGATCGCGTCGGCCAGGTAGACCGCGGCGCGGTCGATGCCCTTCATCGCCTGCGGGGCCATCAGCTCGGGCAGATCGGTGGCCAGCTCGCGCGCATGGGTGACGCCGCGCGCCGACAGGATGCGCGCCAGCGTCGGATGCAGGCCCAGCGCGGCGAGGGCGCTGGCGTGGTCGGGCTGGTGGGGGCGGATCGCGATGCGGGTCATGGGGTCGGAACGATAGCGGAGCAGGGGCCGGGGCGGCGGCCAAGCGAGCAAGACGGGTGGAACGGGCGCGTTGGCATCGGCATGGTCGTGCTCATGCCGCCAGCGCCAGATCGGACAGCAGCGCGCGCCAGTCGCCGCGCATCCCCAGGCCGCGCCAGAACTTGCGCAGGTCGCCGCGGCGCACGGTGAATTCGGCGTGATGGTCGTCGCCGCCGAGCACCAGCGTCAGCGCCTGCAGCCGGCCCGCTTCGAGCGCGGCCAGCGCCGGCGCGAACCAGTCGGCCTCGAGCGCATGCAGCCGCTCGATCCAGCTGCCCCAGTCCTCGGCGATATAGGCCGAGACGCAGGCATCGAGCAGCGCCATGGCGCTGCCCCCGGCCTGCAGGGAATCCAGCGATTCAAGCGATGCCAGCGAGGATGGCAGCGGCCGGCATGCGGCGCCGCCCGCCAGCGCCAGCCCGCGCAGCAGCGGATCGTCGGCCAGTACCGTATCGGCCAGCCGCGGCACCGGCCTCAGCGCGCCGCCGCCATGCAGCCAGACCGAGTTGACGGGCAGCGCGCCGCTGGCCTCGCGCGCCTGGTTGACCGGATGGTCGAACCAGGTCATCTGGATCTCGTTCTGCAGCCGGCGCCAGTCGCGCTCGCGCGGGCCGGACTGCATCCAGACGTCGATATTGCGGCCGGCGGCGCGCAGCGGCGGGGTAGCGTCCAGCGGGCCGAACACGGCTTCGGGCAGGTACCAGCGGCCGGGGTGCGGCGTATCCAGCGCGATGCCCGAATCGTCCAGCAGCGGCGCGATCGCCTCGCGCAGCGCGGCCGATTCGGCGGCGTCCAGCGTCAGCAGCGCCGGGTCCATCAGCACCAGATGATCGCGCGCGGCATGGATATGGACCGGCTGCAGGCAGACCCAGGAACCCTCGTCACGGCCCGCCGCGGCGGCGCCATGGTCGGCCAGCCGCATGTAAGGGGCGGTGGGCACGCGCGCGGTGTCCAGGCCTGCGCGCGCGGCGAGCCAGCGCTCGTGCGGCAGCGAGCGCAGCGCGGTCGGGTCGTAGCCCGCCCCGTGGCGCTCGCGCGCGGTGGCGCCGGCGCGCGTCAGCAACTTTCCCAGCGCCGGCAACTCCAACTGGCGCAGCAGCGCGCCGGCAATGCCGCCACCGGCGCCGTTCGGTTCGTCCAGGCCCTCGGTATCCGCGCCGGGCGGGACCGAAAAGGGCACAATCAGGGTCAGGTGCGTCGTCATGGTTGGCGAGATTGTAAACTCGCGGCTGGCCGGCGCGTCCCGATTCACCGGATTCGCGCAGGATTTGCGCAGGATTTGCGCGGCGTCCGCGGGCGCCGCGGAGGCGATGGCGGCCCGGCAGGGCCCTTCGCGCATTGGCAACGAACACAGGAACCGTCTTGAACTTTCCCTACGAGTGGCAGATTGGCTGGCGCTATACCCGCGCCAGCAAACGCGCCAGCCGCAATACCTTCATCTCGTTCATCTCGATGATCTCGATGCTCGGCATCGCCCTCGGCGTGGCGGCGCTGATCGTCGTGCTGTCGGTGATGAACGGCTTCCAGAAGGAGGTCCGCGACCGCATGCTGTCGGTGCTGGCGCATATCGAGGTGATCGGCCCGTCCACGCTGCCCGACTGGCGCCGCACCGCCGCCGAGGCGATGCGCAACAAGGAGGTCGTCGGCGCCGCGCCCTATGTCGCCGCGCAGGCGATGCTGACGCGCGACGACATCGTGCGCGGCGTGCTGCTGCGCGGCGTCGACCCGGCCGAGGAGCCCAAGGTCTCGGACATCGGCAAGCAGTTCAAGGCCGGCAGCCTGAACGAGCTGCAGCCCGGCGGCTTCGGCATCGTGCTCGGCGGCGAGCTGGCGGCGGCGATGGGCGTGCGCGTCGGCGACAAGGTCACGCTGGTGGCGCCGCAGGGCACCATCACGCCGGCCGGCGTGCTGCCCCGGCTCAAGCAGTTCACCGTGGTCGGCGTGTATTCGTCGGGCCATTACGAGTTCGACAGCGCGCTGGCGCTGATCGACATCCAGGACGCGCAGACGCTGTTCCGGCTCGACGGTCCCAACGGCCTGCGGCTGAAGCTGGCCGACATGCAGCGCGCGCCGCAGGTCGCCGATGCGCTGGCCGGCACGCTGTCCGGCGAGCTCTATCTGCGCGACTGGTCCAAGCAGAACCGCAACTGGTTCGCCGCGGTGCAGACCGAGAAACGGATGATGTTCATCATCCTGACGCTGATCATCGCGGTGGCGGCCTTCAACCTGGTGTCGACGCTGGTGATGACCGTCACCGACAAGCAGGCCGATATCGCGATCCTGCGCACGATGGGCGCGCAGCCCGGCTCGATCATGCGCATCTTCATCGTGCAGGGCGTGGCCATCGGCTTCATCGGCACCGTGCTCGGCGTGCTCGGCGGCACGCTGATCGCGACCAATATCGACGTGATCGTGCCCTTCATCGAGCGGATCCTGCAGGTCCAGTTCCTGCCCCGCGACATCTATTTCATCAGCGAATTGCCCTCGGACCCGCGCGTGAACGACATCGCCACCATCGGCACCATTTCCTTCGTGCTGGCCATCCTGGCCACGCTCTATCCCAGCTGGCGCGCCGCCCGCGTGAACCCCGCGGAGGCGCTGCGCTATGAGTGAGGCCATGCTGAACCGCACCGCTTCCCCCGACGCCTGGCCCGAGGCCGCGCCGGCGGGCGCCACCGCCGCCTCGCAACCGATCCTGAGCGCGCAGGGCCTGTGCAAGCGTTTCCGCCAGGGCGGGCTCGACGTCGAGGTGCTGCGCGGCGTCGACCTGCGCGTCGATGCCGGCGAGAAGGTCGCCATTGTCGGCGCCTCGGGCTCCGGCAAAAGCACGCTGCTGCATGTGCTGGGCGGGCTCGACAATCCGGATTCGGGCAGCGTCGCGCTGCTCGGCAAGCCCTTCACCGATCTGCGCGAGACCGAGCGCAACCTCGTGCGCAACCGCTCGCTCGGCTTCGTCTACCAGTTCCACCATCTGCTGCCGGAGTTCACCGCGCTGGACAACGTCGCGATGCCGATGCGCATCCGCGGCCTGCGTCAGGGCGAGGCGCGCGAGGCCGCGCAGGCGATGCTGGCGCGCGTGGGCCTGGGCGAGCGTGCCAAGCACCGTCCCGGCGAGCTGTCCGGCGGCGAGCGGCAGCGCGTCGCGATCGCGCGCGCGCTGGTGGGGCAGCCCGCCTGCGTGCTGGCCGACGAGCCGACCGGCAACCTCGACGACCATACGGCCGGCGGCGTCTACGACCTGATGCTGGAGCTGTCGCGCACGCTGGGCACCAGCTTCGTGATCGTCACCCACGATCTCGATCTGGCCAATCGCTGCGACCGCGTGCTGCGGCTGCGCGACGGCCATCTGCATCGCGAACGCTGAGCGCGGCGCGCCGGAGTTCATCGCCGATGTGGATCGATACCCATTGCCACCTCGACGCGGCCGAGTTCGATGAGGACCGCGGCGCGGTGGTGACGGCCGCGGCCGCGGCCGGCGTCGGCGGCATCGTGCTGCCGGCGGTGGCGGTGTCGAACTTCGCGGCGGTACGCGCGCTGGCGCATCGCCATCCGGCCTGCGTCTATGCGCTCGGCATCCATCCGCTGTGCACGCCCGGCGCGGGGCAGGCCGATCTCGACGCGCTGCGCAGCGAGGTCGAGATCGCTCTGACCGATCCGCGCTTCGTCGGCATCGGCGAGATCGGCCTGGATTTCTTCGTGCCGGGCCTCGACGCGCAGCACCAGACCTGGCTCTATGTCGAGCAGCTGAAGATCGCGCGCGAGTTCGATCTCCCGGTGCTGCTGCATGTGCGCAAGTCGCAGGACCAGGTCGCCGCGCAACTGCGGCGCGTCGGCGTGCGGCGCGGCATCGCCCATGCGTTCAACGGCAGCGCGCAGCAGGCGCAGCGCTTCGTCGAGCAGGGCTTCAAGCTCGGCTTCGGCGGCAACGTGACGTTCAGCCGCGCGCGGCAGATCCGACGGCTGGCGGTAGAGCTGCCGCTGGACGCGCTGGTGCTGGAGACCGATGCGCCCGATATCGCGCCGGCCTGGCTGACCGACGACCAGTTCGGCGAGCAACGCAAGGTGCGCAACACGCCGGCCGAGGTCGCGGGCGTCGCGCGGGTGCTGGCCGAACTGCGCGGCATCGACGCGGACACCTTGGCCCAGGCGACCTGGCGCAATGCGGTCGAGGCGCTGCCCCGGCTGGCCGCCTTTGCCGCGACGATGGCACCGTCCTCCGCCGTGACGGACTGACAAGTTCCGGGCCGCCGCCCGGCGGTATAAACGCGGGCATCGTGATCCCTTGATTGGGGGGGCGTGCATGTCTGCGGTGCGTGCGGTCGTTGCAGCCGCTATCGTCGTTTCGTTCTCTGCGGCGCCTGCTGTTCCTGCCATTGCTGCGGCCGCTGTTGCTGGGGCCGCTATTGCCGGGACACGATGCGCCTGACGCTGTGCGCCTTCGTCGCGGGCTGCTGGCTGGTGCAGCAATTGCCGGCACTGCCGCCAGCTTCGATCGGCGTGACCGCCGGTCTGGCCGCATTGGTCGTGGTGATCGCGCTGTCGCCGCTTGCCGGGCGTCCGGAGCCTTCCTCGATCGGCTTCCATGTCCGCTTGCTGGCCACTGTGCTGGCCGCGCTGATCGCCGGCGCGGCATGGTCCGCCTGGCGTGCCGAGCGTCGCCTGGCCGAGCGGCTTGCGGCGCAGTTCGAAGGCGTCACGCTGTCGCTGACGGGCGTGGTGTCGGGACTGCCGACCGGCAACGGCGAGAGCCTGCGTTTCGCGTTCACGGTCGACGGCGACAGGCCGGCCGGCTTGCCGCCGCTGCTGTCGCTCGGCTGGCAACAGGCGCCGCCCGATCTGCTGCCCGGCACGCGGCTGGCGCTGACCGTACGGCTGAAGCGACCGCACGGCCTCGCCAATCCACATGGCTTCGATTACGAATACTGGCTGCTGCAGCGGGGCATCGGTGCGACGGGCTACGTGCTGGCGGCCCGCCCCGCAGCGCCGGTGGCCCTGCGGCCGGCCTGGCGCATCGCGCGCTGGCGCGCGTGGATCCGCTCGCGCATGCTGGCCGCGATGCCGGCCGAGGCGCCATTGGCTGGCGTGCTGGTGGCGCTGGCGATCGGCGACCAGAGCGGCATCGCCGCCGACCAATGGCGCTGGTTCACCCGCACTGGCATCGGCCATCTGGTCAGCATTTCGGGCCTGCATATCACGATGATTTCCGGGCTGGCCGGTGCGCTGGCGAGGGCGCTGTGGCGGTATTCGTTCGGCCTGGGCAGATGGCTGCGGCGGCCGCTGCCGTTGCGTTGTCCTGCGCAGCGGGCGGCGGCGCTGGTGGCGGTGGCGATGGCGCTGGCCTATGGGCTGCTGTCGGGAATGGAGGTGCCGGCGCAACGCACGGTGGCGATGGTGTCCGTCGCCGCGCTGGCGCTGTGGTGGCAGCGCCGGCCGCCCGCGTCGCTGGTGCTGGCCTGGGCTGCGGCGGTGGCGCTGGCCCTCGACCCCTGGGCGGTGCGGGCGGCGGGATTCTGGCTGTCGTTCGGCGCGGTCGCGGCGATCTTCG
>NZ_AMPR02000142.1:0-7822 GCF_000307735.3 Cupriavidus sp. HPC(L)
CGAACGCGGCGCGGCGTCGCGGTGTCCGGCGGGCAGCCACATCATGCCGCCCTCGCCGGACGCCGCCACGGTGGCGGGTTGGCTGCCGGGCAGCGCGAGCAGCAGGGGCGGGGCACCGTCGTGGCCCCGTGCCACGATGCGGGCCATCGGATGCACCGGTGTGGCGGTCCGCAGCTGCAGCAGTTCGCCTTGTTCGGACGACACCACCGCCAGGTCCGCAGCGGGACCGGTCGCCAGGCCGGCGATCTGGAACGGCAGGTCCACCAGCACCGAGCGGCGGACATCCATGCCTTCGGGGTCCAGTAGCCACTTGATGACGCGGCCGTCCCAGCCCGCCGACAGCAACACGCCATCGTTCTGGAACAGCATCCGCACCACCGCGTCGTCGTGCCCCAGCAGCGGGCGGGGCCACCGACCGCCGTCCGACGTGCGCCAGACCGTGATGCGGCCGGAGCGCGAGCCTGCCGCGGCCAGCTTGCCGTCGGGACTCACGGCAATGCTGTGCAGACCCGGGTACCAGTCTTTGGCATCAGGGGGAACCAGCAATGCCTGGGCGGGCTTCTCCGGACGCACGCGCGCATTGCCCTGTGCCGGCGACTCCGGCAGCTGCCAAAGATAGGCGGCACTATCCCAGCCGGATGTCGCCAGACGCGTCCCCCGATCGAACAGCGCGACGTCGGTCACCCGCGAGCGATGGCCTTGGATCGCAGCAATCGGCGTCACCCGCTCCGCCGGGGGGCGGGAAGGATTCAGATCCCATACCGCGATGCGGCCGCTGTCGTAGCCGGCCGCGAGCCGGTTGCCGTCGCTGTGCAGCGAGGCGACGCCGCCCAGCCCGCGCTGCGTGCCGGTGTCGGGCATCGTCAGCGCGACCGGCGCCGCGGCGCCGGTCAGATCCCACAGCGTGACGCTGCCATCCTGCCCGCCGATCGCCAGCATGGCCGGCCCGGCCAGCGCAAACGCGCGCACGCCGCCGGGGTGCCACGCTGCCAGCATGCCCGTCGACAGCCGCACCGGCGGGCCGCCTTGCAGTGGGACGACTTCGATCTCGGCCCGTCCGGGATGGAGCCGCCCCAGCACCCGGTAGTGCGCATTGGCCTGCACCGTCAGTGTCCGGCCGTCGGCCCGCAGCAGATAGCGTTCGATATGCCGGGCGCGCTCCATCGCGCTGACCAGCGTCCGGCGAAAGTCGAAGCCGCCGGGCGGCCGAAACAGGCTGTGCCCATCCATGCCTTCGACGGCCGCCAGCAACGCCACGTCCGGCGCGGGCCGGGTGCTGACGACGGACAACAGCATGTTCTGCCGATTGAGCTTGAACGCCAGCAGCAGCGCCACCACGGTCAGCACGACCATCGACAGGGCGGCGCCGTAGCCGATCTGCCGCAGCCGGCGCGCCCGCTTGCGTTCGATCGCGTCGCGTCGGTAGTCGGACAGGAAGCGGTTCTCCGCATCGCTGTGCTGCTGCGGCGGCTCGTGCAACGCCGCCTCGATTTCCTCGGGTACCGCGTTGCGCAGCAAGGCCGGATTCTCGTTGGCCATCGTCCACGCGCGCACCAGGTTCTTCCAATGCGGCAAATGCCGCTCGCGCCATCGCCCGTTACTCGCGCGCACCGGTCCTACCAGCCGGTCATGCGCCAACTCGAACCATTGCGCGTCCTGGCGGCTCTGGGCGCGGACCAGATACAGGCGCTGCAGCATCGCCAGTTCTTCGGCGGTGGGAGCGGATTTCGCACCGCTGTCGAACATCACCAGCGAGCGCAGGTTCGACGCCGTGATCAGCTTGTCCTCGATCCAGTCGCGCAACACGCGCTCGCGCGGGGCAGTCGCCGCCGTGCGCTCCAGCGTGGCGTTGTAATAGGCTTCGAGCGCCGCGCCGGCATCCAGATGCTCGACGTCCTCCAATCGGATACGGGCGCCGGCTGGCGGTGCGCTGTCGCCAAAGCAGGCCAGCCACAGATTCATGCCGATAACCTGCAATTGCACGGGTTCGACATAGCGGCCATCGCGGTAGGCCGGCTGGTTGGGACCCGGCACACGGACCTTCGCCAGATCGCGAGCCAGATGCCGGGCGGCGTTCTCGTCGAAGGTCACGCCGGCCGCGCTCGCCGGCCCGATCAGTGCCTGCACCGCCTGCTCGCGCGACAGCAGGTCGATCCGCATCGTGTTGGTCAGCCGCGTGGGGACCCGGTCCCGATAGGGGTCCAGCCACGAAAAGAACTCCTCGCGCATCGAGAACAGCGCCCAGACATGGCTGCCGCCCTGGCCCAGCAGATCGCCCAACTGCGTGAAAAAGGCCAGCTTGTCCCCGGTATCGTTGGCGTCGGCGGTGAAGATCTCCTCGAACTGGTCGAAGATCAGCAGCATCCGGCGCGACCGTCCACCGGCCGGCTCGCGCACGCGCGACAGGTACGACAGCAGCGTATCGTCAGGGCTCGGCGGCACGGCGCCGGCCGCGGCCCAGCACTGCAGCACGCTCCAGACATAGCGGTTGACGGGCTCGCCGTCGCCCGGCGCTTCGCCGCCGACCCGCGCGGTCGGCAGCACGTCGAAGCGGTCGCGCAAGCGCGGCCGCAAGCCCGCTTCGATCAGCGAACTCTTGCCGGCACCCGACGGCGAATACAGCACCACGATGCGATCGGCGACGAGGCGGTAGCCCAGTTCCTCGATCTCGCGGTCGCGCCCGAAGATCGGCGACTGTTCCGTCAGCGGCGACGGTCCGATATAGGGGCAATGGGACGTCGAGGACGTCGAGGACGTCGAGGTCGCCGGTGCCGCGGGTGCGATGGATGCCATGGTGCCTCGCTAGGGCCGCAGCCGCCGCTGCAGTTCTGCCACAAACATCGCCACATCGCCCCAGTACAGCTTCATCCTGGCCTTGTCCTGAAAATAGCGCTCCAGATAACGCCGCGCGCTGACCGGGTCGAGAATGCTGTTGGGATCGAGTTGGGCGGACATATGCAGATACTCGCTGCGCAGGTCGGCGCCTTCCTGATTCAGGATGGTGCGGAACAGCACGCGAAAGTCCCACGATTGCACGTCGAAGCCGATGATCAGCAACGCGCTGTCGTTCAGGCGCGCGCGGATCTGCAGCGGAATGATCGCGTCCAGGTTCTTCGACACGCTGATCAGATAGTCGAAATACTGGTCCTCGGTCAGCACCAGCGAGCGGGGCTCGCGCAGGTCGCCGAACATCTTGAACACGATCGGCGTGCGCGCGCTGGGCCGGGCGTCCCGATGATCGACCGTCAGCGCGTCGTCGCACGCTTCGGCCGCCGCATTCCAGCGGCACAGCCGCACGAATGGCCGGACTTCGGGATCGCGGGCCCGCAGCGCATGCACCAGCAAGTCGCTCGGGTCGGTGGTGATATAGATCGGCAGGCGCAGTTCGGCCAGCACGCGATGCGGGTCGTCCGGCACCGCAAGACGGACCCCCGCCACGGCGGCAATCACGTCGCCGAGTTGCGCGACGATGTCCTCCTCGGGCAGTCCGAGCAGCCCCGGCGGGATCGCCTCGCGGTATTGCTCGCACAGCTGCTGGTACAGGAAGCGGTAGAACAGCCGCCGCGGCGTGACGGGCTGCTGCGAAGCGGACAGATACTGCGCGACCTGCGGCAGTTCATCGCGCTCGTGGGCGGCCATCGGAAAATGGAAGGTTTCGGCCCAGGTCTGCGCCATCTGCAGCCGCGAGCCAAATAGCGGCTCGCCGACGCCGGGGCCCAGGATCGGCGTGGTCTCGCCATGGCGGATATTGTCGATCACCGCGCGCCACGGATCGTCGCCCGACTCCGGCACGGCGCCGCCGCCGAAGCCAGGCGGGTAGAAGATGCGCGCGCTTTCGAGCCGGGTGAACACCGCGGGCATCCACCAGTCCGGCTGGCTGGCGATTGCCGCGCGCGCCACGCCGGCGGCCCGGTCCACCTCGCCATGCTCGCGCAGTTCGGCGAAAAACAGCGGCATGAACGTGCCCATGCTGTCCATGCCGACATTGCCTTGCATCGCCAGCACGGCCGGCACGCCGGCCTGCGCCAGCAGCGGACCGAGAGCCTTCATCATGTCGCCGCCACGCGCCGGGCCGGTTCCCGCGCTCTGGCACGAGCACAGCACCACCAGGCTGGGGGGACGCTCGAGCATGCCGATGCGGTTCACCAGCATCCGGCCGGCCACCAGGTCACGCGACCCATCGGCGCGTTCGAGCCACAGCATCGGTTCGTCATCGATCATCGCGCCGTGGCACACCAGGTAGAACACCTCGACGCCCTCGCGCAGCGCCGCGAAGATCCGCTCCATGGTGGCCTGGCCCAGCTCGGCCAGCGTGGCGACCGGAATCGGCGCGAGCGCGGCGCCGATGCGCTGCGCCTCGGCCTTCGCATCGATCGCGGCCAGGTCGTCGGCAAGGCCGGGCGGATTGGCCACCGCCACCAGCGCCGACACGCCGCTGCGCGGCCGCAGCCGCGGCAGCCGCATTTCCCGCGAAAACAGGTAGCGCGAAAAGAAGCAACGCTGCGAAACGCACAACGCGGCCTGTCCGGCCGGGTCGTACAACGTCTCCCACGGCAGCACGTGAAGTTCGGTGGCATCGACGCCGACCCGCAGGCGCAGCCGCAGGTCGACCGCCGCCTCCTGCGCCGCCGTCTGCGCCGCCACAAAGGCATCGCGGACCTCGGCCGGGGCGAACAGCGTGGCGGCCAGCGCGCGGCCGCAGACCTCCGGGTCGGCATCGCGAAATGCCGGGTTGGCGGGCGCCAGGGCCAGCGCCACGCGCGGCGTGATCACGTCGCCGGTCGGCATGCGGCGCCGGGCTTCGACTTCGTACCCACGCGAGCCGGCACTGATCAGAATCTCGAGTTCGGCGTAGCGGTGGGCCATTGGAGCGCTCGTCGGATTGCCTGTCGGCCTAGCGCGGCTGGCGCGACTCGCGCGGCTCGCGCGGATCGCCCGGCAGGTAGTGTCCCGTGACGCGGCGATACGCGGCCGACGTCCGTTTGCCCGGATGACCGTCGATCCGGACGAAGACTCCGTCAAAGGTGTTGAGCCAGCGCTGCAACGTCTCGGTGGTTTGGCGCGCGGCGGGCTCGGTTGGGGGACGGGCGGCGTAGCGGACGATCAGCGGCGCATCGTCGACGGCCGCCGTCGCGCGCGCGCCGAACTCGAGCTCGCCGATTTCGGCCAGCCGCCGCAGCAGCACGGCAGCGCCGCACTGGCGCGACACCGCGCGATCGGACCAGGTTCCGTCGGCGACGTACTTGCCGCGCTCGTAGTGGCCGGAAAAGCTCCACAGATACGGGCTCAGTACCTCTGGGTGGAAGCGCCGGTAGCCAAACCCGTTGTATCGCTCCAGCTGGTACAGCGTGCCGGCCAGGCTCCAGTCGGTGCCATCGTTCAGCCCCTTGAGCGCCAGCGCATCGGCCGCGCTCTCTTCCCAGCGGAATGGCGGAGATCCGGTACGGGGACGGCCCGCCGGAACGTGGAAGGTTCGCCGGCTCAAGGGATCGCCATTGTGCAGATGGGCGTCCATGCGCTGACTGCATTCCATGTTGTGCACGACGGCGATGAAATGCCATGGCACGCCGGACAATTGCGACGCCGCCGCATAGCGGCCCTTGTTCCTGAGCAGCGCTGCCGTCAGCGCCTCGACCTCGGCCCGGCGGCCGGCCTGCGTGATGCATGTGTCGAACAAGCGCTCGTAGTCCGCGCGCAGCGACGGGGTCAGCGAAATGGCGGCCATGGGGACACCCTCTTTCCCCCCGGCCAGTGTTCGAATCGCGAAGTCGCGGGCATCTGGTTGTCTGGCCGGTACGGTCCGGCGTGCGCGGCTGGCCCGCATTTGCCGCCTGCGTGAAGGCTAGGTCATCGCATCGGCAAAGAAAAGGAGCCGCATGCCGGCCTCGATGAAAAGCATGCATGACAGGTATGCAGCAGGTTTAGCGGGTGAGCACGTTGGGGCCGTCCCGGCGCGTTGTACCAAGTTTGAAACCATTTCGGCGCGCGCATGCGTGGGCCGCGCGGTAGAGAAATACCCGCGGCCAGGCCCACACCGGCCGCGACTGACCGCATACTTCCGACCGCGGCGACAGCCAAGCCGGGCGGCACAGACCCGGCCGTGCGCCGCGCTCATACGAAGGAGACACGATGCAACGACGCGATATCCTGCGGCTCGCCGCCGCCTCCACGGTCGCCGCGCTCGGTCCGGCCCTGGCTTTCCGCGCCTACGGCGCCGACGAATTTCCCACCCGCCCCCTCAAGCTGATCGTGCCCTATGGCGCCGGCGGCATCACCGACCAGATCGGGCGCGCGCTGGCCGACGCGGCGGGGCGCGAGCTGGGCCAATCGATCATCGTCGAGAACAAGCCCGGCGTCA
Organism: Cupriavidus sp. HPC(L); assembly: GCF_000307735.3. NCBI lineage: Bacteria > Pseudomonadati > Pseudomonadota > Betaproteobacteria > Burkholderiales > Burkholderiaceae > Cupriavidus > Cupriavidus sp. HPC(L). The sequence goes on from NZ_AMPR02000142.1 coordinate 6,359, forward strand.
GCGGCACGCTGGGCGCGACGCAGATGGCCACCAGCGAGCCCGACGGCTACACGCTGACGATGGCGCCGGTGGTGATCTTCCGCCTGCCGCACGTGCAGAAGATGCGCTATGACCCGCTGAAGGACCTGACCTATATCTCGATGATCGCGGACTATAACTTCGCGGTCGCGGTGCGCACCGACGCCAAGTGGAAGACCATGCAGGAGCTGGTGGCAGAGGCCAAGGCGTCGAGCCGCGGCATCACCTACGGCACTACCGGCATCTACGGCAGCCAGCATCTGACGATCTCGGAACTGGCGCGCATCACGCAATCGAACTGGACGCATGTTCCCTACAAGGGCGACGCCGAGGCCATCACCTCGCTGCTCGGCGGCCAGTGTGACGTGGCGATGCTGACCAACACGCTGCTGCCGTATGTGAAGAACGGCCAGTTGCGCGTGCTGGCGGTGCTGTCGGAAAAGCGGGCACCGGACTTCCCCGATGCGCCGACGCTCAAGGAGATCGGCTATCCGGTCTGGTCCAATTCGCCGTTCGGCATCGTCGGTCCCGCCGGCATGAAGCCCGACGTCGTGAAGAAGCTCGACACCGCGTTCCGCAATGCGCTGAAGGATCCGAAGCTGCTGGCGGTGACGCAGCAGTACGGCATGTCGACCAACTACATGGGCCCCGAGCAGTACACCGCTTATGCGCAGAAGGCCTTCAAAACCGAGGGTGCGATCATCCAGCGGTTGGCCGAGGCGATGAAGAACCAATAAGGTTCATTGCCGGTTCATTGGCGGTTCATTCGCGGTTCATTGCGGTTCATTCGCCCGCACCGCGGCCGAGTTCTCGCAGCAGCGTCTGCTGCGGCTCGGTCAGCGTGCGCAGCCGCGACGGCAGGTCGATGGCGACCGTCAGCAGCAGGTCGCCAGTCTTTTGTTTGGCGCGATCGTGCAGGCCCATGCCGCGCACGCGGATCACGGTGCCGCTGCGCGTCATCGCCGGAATCTCGGCCATTACCGTCTTGCGAAAGCGCACCACCGGCACGCGGCCGCCGAGACAGGCCAGCACGAAGTCGATCTTCAGTTCGCGCGTCAGGTCCAGGCCGTCGACGCCGAACACGCGGTCCTTGCGCACCCGCACCTTGCACATCAGGTTGCCGTTGGGGCCGCCGTCGATGCCGGGGCCGCCCATGCCGCGGGCGCGCAGCACGGTGCCGTCGATCACGCCCGGCTTGATCTGCACGCGCAGCGCCTTGTCGACGCGGACCTTGCCGGTGCCGCCGCAGGCATCGCAAGCCGCCGGCTCGACGCCGCGCCCGGCGCAGCGCTCGCAGGCGCCATACGCGTTGAACAGGCCGCGCCGCACCTGGCCCGTGGCCCCGCATGGTTTGCAGGCCATCATGCGGATGCCGCGCGCATCGCAGTGCAGGCAGTCGACCGTCATCCTGACCCGCGTCGACGCCATGCCGCCGAGCACCGCCGT
>NZ_AMPR02000141.1:0-7828 GCF_000307735.3 Cupriavidus sp. HPC(L)
GGGCCGGAGCCGGGGTGCCGGCCGGCGCGGCCGGCGCGCGCTGGGCGGCCTGGCCGTTGGTGCCGTAGGCGGTGCCCCAGCCGAACACATCGCCGCCGGTGCCGCGCTTGATCACGCGGTTGCGCAGGATGTCGGCAATCACGTCGCCGTCGCCGCCGAGCAGCGCCTTGGTCGAGCACATTTCCGCGCACAGCGGCAGCTTGCCTTCGGCCAGGCGGTTGCGGCCGTACTTCTCGAACTCGGCCTCGCTGCCGTTGGCTTCCGGGCCACCCGCGCAGAACGTGCACTTGTCCATCTTGCCGCGCACGCCGAAGGTGCCGGTCGACGGAAACTGCGGCGCGCCGAACGGGCATGCGTACGAGCAGTAGCCGCAGCCGATGCAGACGTCCTTGTCGTGCAGCACCACGCCGTCGTCGGTGCGGTAGAAGCAGTCGACCGGGCAGACCGCCATGCAGGGCGCGTCCGAGCAGTGCATGCAGGCCACCGAGATCGATTTCTCCGCGCCCTGCACGCCATCGTTGACCGTCACCACGCGGCGCCGGTTGACGCCCCACGGTACCTCGTGCTCGTTCTTGCAAGCGGTGACGCAGCTGTTGCACTCGATGCAGCGCTCGGCGTCACAGATGAATTTCATGCGTGCCATTGTGTTCCCCTTACGCGAAGCGCTCGATCTGGCAGACCGTCGTCTTGGTTTCCTGCATCATCGTCACCGCGTCGTAGCCATAGGTGGTCGCCGTGTTGACCGCCTCGCCCCGCACGATCGGATGCGCACCGTCCGGGTAGTAGTCCAGCATGTCCTTGCCCTGCCACCAGCCCGAGAAGTGGAACGGGATGAAGGCGGTATCCGGGCCGACCCGCTCGGTGACCAGCGCGCGCACCTTCAGCGTGGCGCCGGTCGGCGTCTTGACCCAGCAGTAGTCGCCGTTGCGGATGCCGCGGGCGGAGGCCGCGCGCGGATTGATCTCGACGAAGTTCTCCTGCTGCAGCTCGGCCAGCCACGGGTTCGAACGCGTTTCCTCGCCACCGCCCTCGTATTCGACCAGACGGCCGGAGGTCAGGATGATCGGGAACTTCTCGTGGACCTTGTTCTCGATGTTGCGCTGCTGCACGGTCTTGTACAGCGTCGGCAGGCGCCAGAACGCCATCTTGTCGTCGTGGGTCGGATACTTGGCGACCATGTCCGGACGGGTCGAGTACAGCGGTTCGCGGTGCTGCGGAATCGGATCCGGGAAGTTCCACACGACGGCGCGCGCCTTGGCGTTGCCGAACGGATGGCAGCCGTGCACCTTCAGCACGACGCGCTGGATGCCGCCCGACAGGTCGGTCTTCCAGTTCTTGCCCTCGGCCGCCTGCTTCTCGGCATCGGTCAGGTCGTCCCACCAGCCCAGCTTCTTCAGCAGCACGTGGTCGAACTCGGGATAGCCGGTGGTGATCTCCGCGCCCACCGAATGCGAGCCGTCCTCGGCCAGCAGGTTGACGCCGTCGCGCTCGACGCCGAAGTTGGCGCGGAAGTTGCCGCCGCCGTCCATCACGTGCCGGGTGGTGTCGTACAGGTTCGGCGAGCCCGGGTGCTTCAGTTCCGGCGTGCCGTAGCACGGCCACGGCAGGCCGAAGTAGTCGCCGGTCAGGTCATAGCCGGTGGCCGCGTCCTTGCCGCCCTTGCAGCGCAGCGTCTTGACGTCGAACATCTGCATATTCTTCATATGCGCCTTCAGCCGTTCCGGCGACTGGCCGGTGTAGCCGATGGTCCAGTTCGACTTGTTGATCTCGCGCAGGATCGACTCGGGCTCCGGCTCCATCCAGGTACGGCCGGCGCGCTTGACCTCGATCATCTTGTAGTTGCGCGACAGCTCCTTGCCGAAGCCCAGCTTGTCGGCGAAGGCCTGCATGATCGTGTGGTCGGGCATCGATTCGAACAGCGGCTCGATGACCTTCTCGCGCCATTGCAGCGAGCGGTTCGATGCCGTGCACGAGCCCGAGGTCTCGAACTGCGTGGCGGCCGGCAGCAGATAGACGGCGCGGTTCGGATTGACCTTGTCGCCCTCGGCCGGCGGCATGTTGGCCATCGCCGCGGTCGCCGACGGATACGGGTCGATCACCACCAGCAGGTCCAGCTTGTCGAGCGCCTTCTTCATTTCAAGGCCGCGCGTCTGCGAGTTCGGCGCATGGCCCCAGAAGAACACGCCGCGGACGTTGTTGTCCTGGTCGATCAGGTCGCTCTTCTCGGTGACGATATCGATCCAGCGCGACACCGTGGTGCCGGACTTCTCCATCATCGCCTGCGAGGGGAACTGCGATTTGATCCACTCGTAGTCGACGCCCCAGACCGCGGCGTAGTGCTTCCACGCGCCGGTGGCCAGGCCGTAGTAGCCCGGCAGCGAGTCCGGGTTCGGGCCGACGTCGGTCGCGCCCTGCACGTTGTCGTGGCCGCGGAAGATGTTGGCGCCGCCGCCCGACACGCCGATGTTGCCCAGCGCCAGCTGCACGATGCAGGAGGCGCGCACCATCGCGTTGCCGATCGTGTGCTGGGTCTGGCCCATGCACCAGACCAGCGTGCTGGGCCGGTTCTTGGCCATGGTCTCGGCGACCTTGTAGACCTGTTCCTCGGGCACGCCGCAGGCCTCTTCCACCTTGTCCGGCGTCCACTTGGCCAGCACTTCCTCGCGCACCTTGTCCATGCCATAGACGCGCTGACGGATGTACTCCTTGTCTTCCCAGCCGTTGTTGAAGATGTGGTACAGCACGCCGAACAGGAACGGAATGTCGGTGCCCGAGCGGATGCGGACGTACTGCTCGGCCTTGGCGGCGGTGCGGGTGTAGCGCGGATCGACCACGATCACCTTGCAGCCGTTCTCCTTGGCATGCAGCAGATGCAGCATCGACACCGGGTGCGCCTCGGCGGCGTTCGAGCCGATATACAGCGCCGCCTTGGCGTTCTGCATATCGTTGTACGAATTGGTCATCGCACCGTAGCCCCAGGTATTGGCCACGCCCGCGACGGTGGTCGAGTGGCAGATGCGCGCCTGGTGGTCGGTGTTGTTGGTGCCGAAGAACGACACCCACTTGCGCAGCAGATACGACTGCTCGTTGCTGTGCTTGGACGAGCCGATGAAGAACATCGAATCCGGGCCGGTCTCCTGGCGGATCTGCTTCATCTTCGCGGTGATCTCGTCCAGCGCCTGGTCCCAGCTGATGCGCTGGTACTTGCCGTTGACGAGCTTCATCGGGTATTTGAGGCGGTACTCGCCGTGGCCGTGCTCGCGCAGCGCCGCACCCTTGGCGCAGTGGGCGCCCATGTTGATCGGCGAATCGAACACCGGCTCCTGGCGGACCCACACGCCGTTCTGCACGACGGCATCGACCGCGCAGCCGACCGAGCAATGGCCGCACACGGTGCGGCGCACGACGATGTCGCCCTTGCCGTCGCCGGCGGCCTTGCCGTCGGCCGCATCGGCCTTGCGGATCAGCGTCAGCTGCGAGGCTGCGAGGCCCGCGCCGACGCCAATGCCGGAGCGCTTCAGGAAGCTGCGGCGGTCCATCGTCGGCATCGCGCCGGCGAGGCTCGTGGCCAGTCGTGCCGACAGGCGTGCGGACGAAGCGGCGGCCGGCTGAGCGGACGCGAGTCGATCAACGCGCTGCGCAGGGGCGCCGCCCTGGGCCGCGTGCTTGCGGGTCAGAATCATGTGTCACCTCGGGAAAGGTACGAAGCGGGTAAAGGCGATATTGCGAGATACGGCCGCGCCGGGATGACGGGCATCACGGCGGACCGGCACATCGCGCGGCTTATACCAGCGTCGTCCGGTAATACTTCCGTACGTGTTCAGAGACACGGTAACCGTTGCTGTCGGCAGCTGTGGGTTCCGGCGCGGGAATCGCACCGGCGGGGGCGGCAGGCGTGCGCGCGGTCAGGGCCGCGGCACCCGCGGCGGCAGCGACGACGCCAGCGCCCGCGAGGAAATGGCGACGTGCGACCCGGGTTTCCTTCTCTTTCATGGGGGGCTCCTCGGTAATATTTACCGATTACCAATCTAGTTATGCATTGTTTTGCGTATTGTAGATCGATATGCACGCAATGACCATGCTGACCGCGGGTTTATCCTGATTTTCCGTAATCATGGCGCTGTGCATCAAATGTCTTGAGACATGTCGTTGCACGCCGCGCGACCCGCGTCGCGACATCTCGATCTGCACGCCAACTCGCGTTTATCGGCTCCCTGAGCCATTCGCTTTAGCGCCGCGCGCCATCAATGCATCTCCATCGCGACCGCCTCGACGGCGGCGAACGACTTCAGCAACTCCGCCGCGCGCGCATAGAAGCGCGCGCCCGGATGCGCGATCACCGCATCGCACAGCGACTCGACCCACGGCTGCAGATGGCGCGCAAAGAAGCGTTGCTGCTCGCCGAGGTTCGACACCGCGAGATCGTCGCCCGCGATCAGGAAGCGCATCACCTCGCATAGCGTCGCGATATGGTCCTCGGGTTCGCTGACGCCTTCATGACGCTCGAGCCCGTAGCGTGCCAGGTCCTCGCGCACCGCCACCAGCGGGCGTTCGTGCAGGAAGCCGGTCTGGTAGTACGAGCCGTACAGGAAGATGTCGGGCTTGCCGATGCCGACAAACAGCTGCTGGTATTCGTCGGCGGCCTCCGCCTCGGTGGTGCCCGCCGCCGCTTCGCCCAGCGCATTCCACGCCTGGCCCAGCGGGCTGCCGGCATCGTCGGCATGCGCACGATTGGCGGCGATATGGTGCAGCAGCGCAGCGTCGGGGGCGCGATAGAACAGCGTGGCCAGCAGGCCGTACAGGTCGGCGCGGGCGGTGTCTTCGGCCTGGTCCGCGGGGGCGGAGGATTCGGTAAGGCGGATCGGTCGGGTATCGCTCATCGTTCGGCGGGTCGGATCGTAGGCGGTGTTGGAAACGTTGGCGCGTGTCGTCGGCGGAGCTGCCCTCTCCCCTGCCCCTCTCCCCTGCCCCTCTCCCGCCCGCGGGAGAGAGGATGCATCCGCATGCGCCGTCGGATGGTCTTTCACTCGCCTCTCCCGCTCGCGGGAAAGGGGTGGGGGCGGAGGGCATGCCGCCCTCGGATTGCTTTTCGCTCCCCTCTCCCGCTCGCGGGAGAGGGCCGGGGGAGAGGGGCCGGGGGAGAGGGCGCGCCGCGGGCGGATCGTACTATTGCAGCGTCGCGCCAGTCGCGGCGCCGGTGTCCTTCTCGATCATGTCGACGACCCGGCAGTCGCTGCACATCTTCAGGCGGTCGGCGGCGGCGCCGGCGAAGGCCGGATGGCCGGCCAGGCGTCCGAGCATCGCCTCGACCATCTGCGCGGTGCCGAAGGGCTTGGCGCAGCGGATGCAGTGGAAGGGCCTGGTCTCGTGCAGCGTGACGGGCTGGCGCACGCCCTCGCCGGTCAGCAGGCGCGGCACCAGCGTGATGGCGTCCTCGGGGCAGGTCCGCTCGCACAGGCCGCACTGCACGCAGTTGCGCTCGAGGAAGGACAGCACCGGGCGCTCGCTGTTGTCGCGCAGCGCCTGCGACGGACAGGAGCCGACGCAGGCCATGCACAAGGTGCAGCGGCCGGCGTCGACCTGCACCGCGCCCAGCGGGGCACCCGGCGGCAGCGGCACGGTCTGGGCCGGCACCGGCGCATGCGCGGCCAGGTGATCGAGCGCGAAGCCCAGCGTCTCGCGCTTGGCCGCCGCGGCATGGAAGGCGGCCGGCGGCAGCGCGCTCTTTGTCGAGAAATTCGGCGCCAGGCGCGCCAGCGCACGATCGAGCGAGCCGGCATCGGGCGCGTCGATCAGCGTAAAGAACTCGCCGCGATAGCCCAGGCCCGCGAGGATGGCCTGCGCCACGGCCATCTGCTCGGCCAGCGCGGTCCGATATTGCGGCGCCTCGTCGCCGGTCAGCATCACCGCGACGCGGTCCGCGCCCCAGGCGATCGCCGCGAGCCACAGCTCCAGGCCGACCGAGGCCGGATGGAACAGGCCAACCGGAATCACGTTCGGCGCGATGCCGCCGAGGCGGCCGGCGCGCGCCTCGCGGCCGAGCGCCAGGATGCGCGGGTCGCCATGCTCCTGCCCATGCAGCAGCAGCACGGCATCGCGCCCGCCGGCCTGCCGGTAGGTCGACAGCAGCGTGCGCAGGCGCCGGCCCTGATGGTCGGGCTTCGGATACGCATAACTGATCGCGCCGGTCGGGCAGACCGTGGTGCAGGCCCCGCAACCGACGCACAGGTTCGGCGCGACCTCGATGCGGCCCTTGCCGTCCTGCCAGCGCGAGCCGATCGCCTCGGCCGAGCAGACGTCGATACACGCCGAGCAGCCGGTGGTCCGGTTGCGGCCGTGCGCGCACAGCGATTCCTTGTACTGGAAGAACTTGGGCTTCTCGAACTCGCCGACCAGCTGCGTCGCGGTCAGCGCCATCTGCTGCTGCCGCAGCGGCTCGGCGCCGGCATGCAGATAGCCCTGCGGCGGCGCATGCCGGCCGAAGAAGGGGCTGTCGTTCAGGTCGAAGACCAGGTCGAAGCGCTCGCTGACGTTGGCGGCGGGCCGGTCAAAGTCGATCGCCGCGGCCGCGCCGCAGGCCTTGACGCAATCGCGGTGCGCGGTACAGCGGCTCAGGTCGATCTGGTAGCTGAAGTCGATCGCGCCTTCGGGGCAAGCCTCGATGCAGGCATTGCAGCGGGTGCACAGGTCCAGGTCGATCGGATTGGCGCGGCCGGCGCCGGTTTCCCAGCTGGCCTCGAAGGCGCCGAGCCAGCCGGTCAGCTTGTCGAGGCGGCCGCTGTGGACCGGGTAGTCACGCATCGCCGGAGGCGTCGCGCCGTCCAGTGCGCTGGCACTGGCCGCGTTCAACAGCACCGTCACCTCGAGGCCCGCCTCACCGAGGCGGTCGGCCCAGGGCAGCGCCCGCGCGGCCGGGCCGATCACCAGCACGCTGCCGGCAGAGCGGTACTCGACCACCGGCACCGGGTCCGGATCGGGCAGCGCCGCGGCGGCGAGCAGTGCCGCGATCTTGGCGTTGGCGGTGCGCGGATCCTCGTGGGCGCCGCGCGACCATCCGCCGGTCTCGCGGATATTGACGAAGCGCACCGGCGCGGTGACGACGCCGCCGGCCTGCGTCTTCGCGGCCAGTTCGGTGAACAGCGGGCGTTCCTGCGTGCAGGCGACGATCACGTCTTCGGTGCCGTCGAGCGCGGCGGTGAAGGCGCCGACCTCGCGGCGGCACAGCAGGCGGTGGACTTTCAGCGGGGCGGCGCCCGGCTGGTTGGAGGCATCCGACAGTGCCGCCCCGTCAAGCGGCATGGTGTCGTTGCAATTGCAGATCAGCGTCGGCATGGTCGGTACAGCTGGCCGGCTTGTCGGTCCGCTTCTGTCGAGCGGGTCCGCGCCGGCGATTTGTGGGGGAGTGACATTGTAGGGCCCGATGCCGGGCCGGGGCTACGCAGGTTTGTCCGTAGCTGGTCCGGTATCAGGCACCGCGGCGGTGGCTTGGGCGTTCTCGGCCGTGGCGGCCTGCGCGGCGGCATCCGGCTCGGCGGTGCCGTCCTCCGGGACATCAACGGACGATTCGGCCTGGGCTTGAGCGTCTTGAGCGTCGGCGGGCGCGGCCTGCTGGCCGGCGGCGGCGGTGCCGGCCTCTTCCGTTTGCTCGATCGGATCGAACAGGCCCAGCGTCTCGGACTGGCGCAGGCGCCGCAGCACGTCGGGCGGAATCGGGTCCGGCTTGCTGTAGTCGTCGATATAGATGTCGAGCCCGTCCATCACGTTGAAGTGCGGGTCGGCGAACAGCGTCTTCAGCGCGGCGCGCTTGACGGTCTCGTCGACACCCTGG
>NZ_AMPR02000140.1:0-7858 GCF_000307735.3 Cupriavidus sp. HPC(L)
CGCGGTGCTGCTCGCGGCGGCGGCCGCGCCCGCCGCCGCGGCCTACCCCGACCGCCCGGTGACGCTGGTCGTCACCTATCCGCCGGGCGGCACGGTCGACGTCGTCGCGCGGCTGCTGGCGCCGAAGCTGTCCAGCCTGCTCGGCCAGCCGGTCGTGATCGAGAACCGCGGCGGCGCGGGCGGCATGATCGGCGGCGCCTATGTCGCGCGCGCCAAGCCGGACGGTTACACGTTGATGCTCGATGCGTCGAATCACGCGCAGAACCCGGCGCTGCACAGCCGCATGCAGTTCGACACGCTGAAGGATTTCGCACCGGTGTCGCTGCTGTTGCGCGTGCCCAATGCGCTGGTGGTCACGCCGTCGTATCCAGTCAAGTCGGTGGCCGACCTGATCAAGCTGGGCCAGGCCAATGCCGGCAAGCCGGTCTATTTCGCCTCCGCCGGCAACGGCTCGGCGCAGCATCTGGCCGGCGAGCTGTTCAACCTGATGGCGAACACGCGGCTCGAGCACGTCGCCTACAAGGGCGGCGGTCCGGCGATGGTCGACGTGATGGCAGGCCAGGTGCCGGTGATGTTCGCCAGCATGGGTTCGGCCTGGCAGCACATCAAGAACGGCAAGCTGCGTGTGGTGGCGGTGGGCGGCTCGAAGCGCTCGAAGGCCGCGCCCGAGCTGCCGACCATCGCGGAGGCGGGCGTGCCGGGCTACGAGAGCTACGAATGGAACGCGGTGTTCGCGCCGGCCGGCACGCCGCCGGCCATCGTCGACCAGGTCTCTCGCGCGCTGGCGCAGGTGCTGAAGGATCCGGTCGTGGCCGAGCAACTGGCGGGCTTTGGCGCCGAGACCGTCGGCTCGACGCCGGCCGAGCTCGATGCTTTCCGCCAAGCGGAAATCGCCAAGTGGAAGAAGGTCGCGGCGCAGGCGAAGCTGAGCCTCGATTGAGGCGGTTCTCGCAGCGCGGCCAATCTCCCTGTCCCGCTCACGCTTGCCTTCTCGTCTGCCGATGGCGGAGAAGCCTCCGGCCGAGAAACGCCGCGCTATGATTTGCCCCCTGACGAGCCTTTCGCGGTGCCAAGGAGCAAGCCCACGATGCGGGACCTGGATTTGACCAGCCTGCGCCTGTTTGTCGCGGTCTGCGAGACGCGCAACATGGCGCGGGCGGGTGAGCAGCAGCATATCGTTGCGTCGGCGATCAGCAAGCGGCTGGCGCAACTGGAGGATACGGTCGGCGCGCAGCTGCTCGAACGGCGCCGGCGCGGCGTGATTCCGACTCCGGCCGGCGAGATCCTGCTCGAGCATGCGCGGGCGATGCTGGCGGCGGCCGACCGGGTCGCGCGCGACATGGCCGACTATGGCTCGGGCATCAAGGGGCAGGTCAGGCTGCTCGCCACGGTGTCGTCGATGGCGGAATCGCTGCCCGACGACATTGCCGGCTTTCTGCAGCAGCCCGAGCACCGCGATATCCGCGTGTCGGTCGAGGAAGCCGTGAGCCGCGAGGTGGTGCGCGCGGTGCGCGAGGGCTCCGCGCCGCTCGGCATCTGCTGGGACGCCGCCGATCTGGAAGGGCTCGCCACGCGCCCCTATCGCGCCGACCACCTGGCCGCGGTGGTGCCTGCCTCGCATCCGCTCGCCGAGGCAATCGAGTGCGCGTTCTCCGATACGCTGGACTTCGACCATATCGGCCTGCCGGCGCAGACCGCGGTACACACCATGCTGGCGCGCCATGCGGCCATCTTCGGCAGGCCCGTGACCTATCGCGCGGTGGTATCGACCTTCGACGCGTCGCTGCGCTGCGTGCGCGCCGGGCTGGGTTTGGCGATCATGCCGCGGGAGGTGGTCGAACCGGTCGCCGCGAGTCTTGACGTGCGGGTCGTGCCGCTGACCGATGGCTGGGCGCATCGGCGCTTTGCGATCTGTTTCCGCGACGAGCAGAGCCTGTCGCCGGCCGCGCGCATGCTGGTGGCGCATCTCGAGCGGATGGCCGCCGGGGAGTGAGGCGCGCCGGCGGCTGAGCCGTCGCTGTCAGCGTCCGCCGGCGGGCCGCAACAGCGATCCGCATAAACCCGGCTTCCGCTGACCCGTACGATGGCTTAAGCAATGGCAGATGGCGCCGAAGCGGCCGGTTGGCCGACACTACGGCGATTTCGAGCCCTGGGTACGCAGGGCATTACATCCGGAGACATCGCCATGGCTGTTCGTATTGGGTCCACCCATTCCCTTCGACCGCTCGCTTCGCTGCGCCTGACCGTCGCGGCGCTCGGCCTGCTCGCCGCGGCCGCCGTGCAGGCGGCCGATGCCTTCCCGCACAAGCCCATCGCGCTGGTGGTGCCGTTCTCCGCCGGCGGTCCCACCGACGTGGTCGCGCGCAGCCTCGGCCAGGCCATGTCGAAACACCTCGGCCAGAGCGTGGTGGTCGAGAACCGTACCGGCGCGGGCGGCACCATCGCGCCGGCCTATGTGGCCCGCGCCGAGGCCGACGGCTATACGCTGTTGATCCACCACAACGGCATGGCCACCGCGCCGGCGCTGTACCGCAAGCTGTCGTACGACCCGCTGAAGGACTTCGAATACGTCGGCCAGGTCGCCGACGTGCCGATGACGCTGCTGGGCAAGAAAGACTTGCCACCCAACAACACGGCGGAACTGGTCCGCTACGTGCAGCAGAACGAGTCGAAGATCAATCTTGCCAACGCGGGGCTCGGCGCGGTCTCGCAGCTGTGCGGGCTGCTGTTCGAACAGGCCACCAACGTCAAGCTGAACGTGATTCCGTTCCAGGGCACGGCGCCCGCCATGACGGCGCTGCTGGGCGGCCAGGTCGACGTGTTGTGCGACCAGACCACCGCGACGCTGCCGCAGATCGCCGCCAACAAGGTCAAGCTGTACGGCGTCACCACGCCGCAGCGGATCCGCGCGTTGCCCAATGCGCCGACCTTGCAGGAAGGCGGCCTCAAGGGCTTCGAGATGAAGGTGTGGCACGGCGTGTATGCGCCGAAGGGCACGCCGGCCCCGGTGGTCGCGCGCCTGACCGCCGCGCTGCAGGCGGCGCTGAAGGACCCGGCGGTGGTCAAGCGGCTGGACGAACTGGGCGCCGAGATCGTGCCGCCGGCCAAGCAGACCCCGGAAGGCCTGAAGACCTGGCTCAAGGCCGAAAGCGACAAGTGGCAGCCGATGCTGCGCAAGGCCGGCGCCTTCGCCGACTGAGCGCCGGCACCGGCTATCCCGGGCGCCGCCGGTTCAATGCCGCGGCGCCTTGCCCGTCAGCGTCTCGCGGGCGGCGCCAAGGCGCTCGCCCATCGCCGCGCCCAAGGCCTGCAGGCCGCTCATCGGGCGCACCATCACCTCGAACTCCTCGATCCGTCCTTGCTCGTCGAAGCGCAGCATGTCGATGCCCTTGAGCGCCTTGCCGTCGACTTCGGCGCTGAATTCCAGCACGACGCTGTTGCCGTCGCTGCTGGCGAAGGTGCGGTGATAGCGAAAGTTCTGGAACACCGTATTGACGGTCTTCAGCACCAGCTTGATCGCGTCGCGGCCGGGGTAGGGCGTATGCGCGACCGGCGAGCGGAACACGATGCGGTCCGACAGCAGCGGATCCAGTTCCTCCATCGCATTGCGCTCCAGCAACCGATGCCAGGCCGCCAGGGTACGGCGCGCGGCATCGGACAAGGGCTGGTCGTCGATTTCCATCAGGCTCTCCTCTTCGGGTCAAGGGCAGGGACGGCGCAAAGCGTGCCGACGGGATCGACCGATGCCGCGGCACGCTTGCTTATGCAACTGGTTGCATTGAGAATAGCAGTGCGCCTCAGCGTATGCAAACAGTTGCATTAGAAGCGCGACTCGGTCGCCAGCCCATGCGAAGCCATCGCCCAACGCCACGATCGCGTATCGCCGCTCACCGAGTGTCGGACAGCGGTGGACAGCAAGGCGGATGACATGTGCGCTACAGTGCCGCCCAATGGACACGGTACGGACGCGGCCATCTCCGCACCGCGCCGCTGTCGCCACGCAACCATCGCCCCTTTCATGACCCCTCGCGCAGCGCCCGATCGACAGGAAGCGCCATCGGAGGATGGCCCATCAGCGCTCGCGCTGTTTCACGGCGACCGCGGCGCGGCCGCGCTCGAGGCGCTGCTGAACGCGCTGCCGCATCCGGTGCTGGTCAAGGACCGCGCCCATCGCTGGTTGCTGCTGAACGACCAGATGTGCGACCTGATGGGCCACAGCCGTGCGGCGCTGCTCGGCCACACCGATCATGACTTCCTGCCCAGGGAACAGGCCGACGGCTATTGGGCGGTCGACGACGAGGTGTTCGACACCGGTGAGGAACGCGAGGTCGAGGAGACGCTGACCGCCGCCGACGGCAGCACGCGCGTGCTGGCAACGCGCAAGCGCCGCGTGATGCTGGCCGGACCCGACGGCGCGCCGATGCCGGTCGTGATCGCCTCGATCATCGATATCACCGACATCCGCCGCGCCGAGAGCGCGCTGCGCGAGAGCGAGGCGCATTACCGCCATTCGGTCGAATTGAATCCGCAGGTGCCGTGGACCGCCGATGCGCAAGGGCTGGTGTCCGAAGCCGGGCCGCGCTGGGAGGAGCTGACCGGCAGATCGGTGGAGCAGGGCAAGGGCACCGGCTGGGCCGAGCAGGTCCATCCCGACGATCTGCCCGACACCTTGCGGCGCTGGCGGGACAGCGTCGATACGGGGCAGCCGTTCGACCACGAGTTCCGGTTGCGGATGCAGGCCGGCCAATACCGCTGGTTCCGCTCGCGCGCCGCGGCCCGGCGCGACGAGGATGGCAAGGTGGTGCGCTGGTACGGCACGCTGGAAGACATCGACGACCACAAGCGTGCCGAGGCGGCGCTGCGCGAAAGCGAGCGATTCAGCCGCAGCATCCTCGAGAACAGCCCGAACTGCATTCGCGTGCTCGACCTGGATGGCCGCGTGCTGTACGCCAATGCGACCGCGTATCGCCTGCTGGAGCTCGATGACGACGAGCCGGTACTGGGCCAACGATGGGTCGACCTGGTCCCGGAGCCCTGCCGCGCGGACGCCGGCGCGGCGCTGGACGCGGCCCGCTCCGGCGGCATCGGCCGTTTCACGATCCGCCGCCATACCCGCAATGGCGCCGTGCAGTGGCTCGATACCGTGACCGCGTCGATCCCGGGCGAGCAGGGCCGGCCGGCGCGCCTGCTGGCGATTTCGCTCGATGCCACCGAGGCGCGCCAGGCGCGCGACGCGGCCGACCGCGCGCAACGCGAGGCGCAGCAGCTGGCGCAGCGGCTGTCCGCGGTGCTGGAGAGCACCATGGACAGCGTGATCGTGATCGACCGCGACTGGCGGCTGACCTATTTCAACGGCAACGCCGCCCGGGCGTTGCAGGAACGCGCCCCCGCGATCGGCCGCAGCCTGTGGGAGATGTTTCCCGAGGAGGCCGACGGCGTGTTCGCGCGGCACTACCGGCGGGCGCTGGACGAACAGGTGTCGGTCGCCTTCGAGGAATACCTACCGCCGCTGGCGATCTGGCTGGAAGTGCACGCCTATCCGACGGCCGAGGGCCTGTCGATCTTCTTTCGCAACATCACGGAACGCCGCCGCGCCGAACAGGAACGCCTGGCCGCGCAGCAGCGCCTGGCCTACCTGAGCCGGCACGACGCGCTGACCGGCACACCGAACCGCGTCGCCCTGCGCGAGCATCTGGAGCGGCTGCTGCGCGAGCGCAGCCGCGCCGCCCTGCATTGCGTCGATCTGAGCGGCTTCAAGGGCGTCAACGACACCTTCGGCCATGCGGTCGGCGACGCCGTGCTGCGCCAGGTCGCGGACAGGCTGCGCGGCTGCCTGACCGAGGCCGATACCGTCGCGCGGCTGGGCAGCGACGAATTCGTCGTGGTGCAGACGCCGGTTGCCGACGGCGCGCAGGCGGCGGCGCTGGCGCGCCGCATCCAGTCCTGCCTGTCCGAGCCGTTCACGATCGAGGAGCATACGGTGACCATGGGCGCGAGTGTCGGCATCGCGATCGCGCCCGAACACGGGGAACGGCCCGACGATCTGCTGCGCGCCGCCGATATCGCGCTCGACCACGCCAAGCGCGAGGGCGCCTCGAGCGTGCTCGCGTTCCACGCCGACATGGACGCGCAGTTGCGCGCCCGCGTCGCGATCAAGCGCGACCTGCACCAGGCGCTGGCCGACGGACAGTTCGTGCTGCACTACCAGCCGGTGTACGACCTGCGCTCGGGACAGGTCCGCTGCTTCGAGGCGCTGCTGCGCTGGCAGCATCCGGACCGCGGCATGATTTCGCCGGCGGAGTTCGTGCCGATGGCCGAGGAGACCGGCCTGATCGTGCCGATCGGCGCCTGGGTGTTGCGCGAGGCGAGCCGGCAGGCCGCGGCTTGGCCGGCCGCGGTGTCGGTGGCCGTCAACCTGTCGCCGCTGCAGTTCCGCGATCCGGCGCTGGTCGACACGGTGCGGCAAGCGCTGGGCGAGGCCGGGCTATCACCCCAAAGGCTGCAGCTGGAGATCACCGAGTCGGTGCTGCTGCAGGAGAGCCAGACCAATCTGTCGACGCTGCAGGCGCTGCGCGAGGTCGGTGTGCGCATCGCGATGGACGACTTCGGCACCGGCTATTCGTCGCTGGGCTATCTGCGCAGCTTTGCCTTCGACAAGATCAAGCTCGACCGCTCCTTCGTCACCGATCTGCACGGCGGCCACGAAGCGCGCGCGATCCTGCACGCGGTGGCGAGCCTCGGCGCGGCGTTCGAGCTCGTGACCACGGCCGAGGGCATCGAGACCGAGAGCCAGCTCGCCGCGGTGCGCGAGGAGGGCTATGACGAGGGGCAGGGCTATCTGTTCAGTCCGCCGGTGCCGGCGGCGCAGGCCCTGCAACTGCTCGAGCGCGGTGCCAGCGCATACATCGCCGGGCGGGCGGCATCATGAACCATCACGCCAGCGCATGCCTGCCCGCCGCGATCAGGATCGCGTCGTCCTGCGGCGTATGCACGCGGCCGCAGAGCACGTCACGGTAGTGGCGCTCCAGCGGGTTGTTGCGGCTCAGTCCGTGATTGCCCGCCAGTTGCAGCGCGAGTTCGACCGCGCGGATCGCATTGCCGGTCACGGTGAACTTCAATAGCCCGCTGTCGCCGGGCGTCGGCGGGTGGCCGGCATCGATGCGCGAGGTCGCGTCGTCGAGCAGTGCCCGGTTGGCCTGCAGCAGCGCGGCGATTTCGCCGATGGTCTGCTGCACGCGCGGCAACGTCGCCAGTGGCGCGCCCAGGCTCGCCGGCGCACGGGTCTGCACGAAGTCGCGAATCCAGTCGAAGCCGGCACGCGCCACCGCATCGTAGAGGCTGCCGAGCAGTACGACCATCCAGGCCTGCTGATCGGCATTGGCGTCGATATCGGCCTGACTGGCGCCCGCCGGCGTCCATTGCTCGGGCAGGCGGAGATCGACCGCGTATTCCGGCGGAATCCACACATCGTCCAGCACCGTCTCGTGGCTGCCCGAAGCGCGCAGCCCCAGATGGTTCCAGTTTTCGACCACGCGAATGCCGCGTGCCGGATCGGCGGGACCCGGCACCAGAAACACGCCGACGCGCGGCTGCGGCTCGTCGGTGCGCGCCCAGACCGCGAGCCAGCGCAGCGCCGGGATGCCGGTGCAATAGAGCTTGCGCCCGTGCAGGCGCCAGCCGTCCGCCGTGCGCGTTGCCACCGTGCCCGGCAGTCCGCCGCGCGAAGGCGAGCCCAGTTCCGGCTCGACGCGCAGGGCGTTGATCAGCGCGCCCTCGGACACCGCGCTGTCGAACACTCGTTGTGTGGCTGCCGGTGGCCAATGCGTGTCGTCGCGCGCCATCGCGCGGTGCTGCAGAT
>NZ_AMPR02000139.1:0-7860 GCF_000307735.3 Cupriavidus sp. HPC(L)
CGGCGCCGTGACATGGCGCGTCAGTGCCCAGCACAGCGGCGCGCTGACCGCCAGCGCGAACAGGCCCAGCGCCAGCATCACGGGCGACAGGTGCAGCATCTCCCAGCGCGAGGAATCGAACGGCAGGAACACCAGCAGCAGATCCTCGCCGTCGGGCAGCGGGATCGCCTGCGGGTCCCACCATGACACGCTGGCGCCGGGCGCGAGCGGCAGCGTGCCGCGATCGTGGTCGAGCGGGGGGCTCGCGGCGAGCGCATGGCGCGGGCGCTCCAGCGTACTAACCCAGTCATGCACCCGTGTCGGCAGGCGGCGCTCCAGGATGTCGGCGTTGTGCTCGTCGACCACGTAGATCTGCAGCGCCGAGAAGCGCGAATCCATCGCGCGCACCCAGCGCTCCAGCCCCGGCCGTCCCTGCGTGCGGGCGATCTGCAGCGCGTCCTGCGTCAGGCTGGCCGGATTGAGGCCGTCCAGCGCCTGGAAGCGATACCAGGCGACCGACGCGGTCAGTGCCATGCCGATCGCCACGATCGCGGCCATGCCGGTCCAGAAGGCGAGGAAGTTGCGCCAGAACAGCGGCAGCGATGCCATGGCTCAAGCCACCAGCACGTAGCCGCGGCCGCGCTGGTTGCGGATGGCCGTCGTGCTCCCGGACCCGTCCAGCCCCAGCTTGCGGCGCAGGCTGCTGATATGCGTATCGATGCTGCGGTCGTAGCGGCCGGGCACGCGCCCCAGCGCGAACTGGCCGAGCGGTTCGCGCCCCACCACCTGTCCGGCCGAGCGCATCAGCATTTCGAGGATCCGCGCTTCCGCGCCGGTCAGCGAGGTCTCGCCATTGGCCTGCGCGACCTTGCCGGAGCCCAGGTGCAAGGTCAGGCCGCCGATCGCCAGCGTGTCGGGCGCGCTGTCCGGCGTGGTGTCGAAGCGGCGCAGCACGGCGCCGATGCGCGCCTTCAGTTCGCGCGGGCTGAACGGCTTGGCCAGATAGTCGTCGGCGCCGAGCTCCAGGCCGATCACGCGATCGGTCTCGTCGCCATGCGCGGTGAACATGATCACCGGGCGCTGCGAACGCGCGCGATGGCGGCGCAGCAGTTCGAGCCCGTTGCCGTCGGGCAGCATCAGGTCGAGCAGCGCCAGGTCGTGGTCATCGCGCGCGAGCAGCGCTTCGCCCTCGGCGCCGCGATGCACGACCGAGAATTGCCAGCGCTCGGGCTCGAAGTATTCGCGCAGCATCTGCGTCAGTTCGACGTCGTCGTCGATCAGCAGGATGCGGCGGGGCGCGTCGGGCGAGCGTAGTTGCATGCGAATCGGAAAGGATGGGCACCGTCCCCGTGGGCCGCGATCGAGCGGCGATCGCGGCCCACGTCAAGAAGTGCAAAGAAGTCAAAAGCTGTCCAAAGCCCGTTGAAAGAGCCCGGCGGACCACATTCTAATATGAGAATGATTGTCATTCACAAGACCGGTGACCGATGACGTTCCGGGCATACGGGGAAATCGCGAGCATGAGCAGTAGCGGCAGCAAGAGCAGCAAGAGCGGCAAGAGCAGCAGGACGGCGGCATCGGCGGCATCGGCGGGATCAATCGGCAGTACGGCAGCGACGCGGCAACGCAGGCCGCGCGCGGTGGCAAGGGTTACCGCCACGCTGTGCGCGGGCGGCGCGGCATGGATCGCAGGCGGTGCGTTCGCGCAGCCGGCCGCCAGCGAGGCAAAAGCGCCGGCCGCGCCGGCCATGCTCGAGACCGTGGTGGTCACCGCCTCGGGCTACGAGCAGCAGATCAAGGAGGCCCCCGCGTCGATCTCGGTAATCACGCGCGAGGACCTGGAGAACGGTTCCTATCGCGATATCCACGACGCGTTGATCGGCGTGCCGGGCGTGGTGGTCACCGGCGGCGCCGACCGGCAGGACATCAGCCTGCGCGGCATGGGCGCCAAGTACACGCAGATCCTGATCGACGGCAAGCGCCAGAACTCGCGCGAGACCCGCACCAACTCCGACAGCGCCGGCGTCGAGGGCGGATGGACGCCGCCGCTGGCCGCCATCGAACGGATCGAGGTCGTGCGCGGGCCGATGTCGTCGCTGTACGGCTCGGACGCGATGGGCGGCGTGATCAACATCATCACGCGCAAGGTGCCGAAGCGATGGACCGGCGAGGTACGCACCGACGCCACGCTGCAGCAGCACAGCGGCTCCGGCAACACCTACCAGGGCAATTTCTATCTGGCCGGCCCGCTGCAGACCGATCTGCTGGGACTGCAGCTGTACGGCCAGTACACGCATCGCGAAGAGGACGACATCGTCTACGGCTTTCGCGGCCGCGATACGCGCAACGTGACCGCGAAACTGGCGCTGACGCCGAACCGCAACCACGACATCGTGCTCGAGGCGACCTCGATGCGGCAGAACATCGAGCAGACGCTGGGCAGGACCGTGGCGCCGCTGCCGCCTGGCACGAGCTGCCCGCGCACCGGCTGCCCGGCATCGTCGGAGACCGACTACCGCAGCGAGAAATACGCGCTGTCGCACACCGGCCGCTGGGGCTTCGCGACCTCGGACAGCTATATCCAGCAGGAGGAGTTCGACAACCGCACGCGCCAGATGAAGATCAGGAATCTGGACATGCGCACCAGCTGGACGATGCCGCTCGACAACCACATGCTGACCGTCGGCGCCAACTATCTGAACCAGCGCCTGAACGACCAGACCGGCAACCAGATCGCGGGCGGGCCGAACCAGGTCGAGCGCTATCAATGGGCGCTGTTCGCCGAGGACGAATGGCGGCTGACAGAGCGCTTCGCGCTGACCGGCGGCCTGCGCATGGACAAGGACGAGAAGTTCGGCGACCACTACAGTCCGCGCCTCTACGGCGTCTGGCAGGTGGCCGATCGCTGGACCGTCAAGGGCGGCGTGTCGACCGGCTTCCGCGCCCCCGACCTGCGCCAGACCGTGGCCGGCTGGGGCCAGACCAGCCGCGGCGGCAACATGTACGGCAATCCCGATCTGAAGCCGGAGACCTCGGTCACGCAGGAGATCGGCCTGCTGTACGACAACGGCACGGGCTTCCACGCCGGTTTCACCATGTTCAACAACGACTTCAAGGACAAGATCACCCGGGTCGCCTGCCCGCTCACGCAGTGCACCGATGGACCGAACCAGTTCGGTGCCAATCCGACGACCTACATGAACGTCGACAAGGCGTACTCGCGCGGCATCGAGGCGAACCTGAAGTGGCCGCTGGCGCGCGACTGGTCGCTGGTCGGCAGCTACACCTTCACCAAGTCCGAGCAGGAAGGCGGCCAGTACCAGGGCCAGCCGCTGAACCAGCTGCCCAGGCACCTGCTGACGGCCACGCTGAACTGGCAGGCCACCGGCGCGCTGCGCGCCTGGGCGCGCGTCAACTATCGCGGCAAGGAGAGCCAGCCGATCACCGGCCCGTCGTCGAGCACCGTGGTGGCGCCGTCGTACACCTTCGTCGACCTGGGCGCGACCTACGCGGTCAACAAGAACGTGTCGGTGTTCGCCGGCATCTACAACCTGTTCGACAAGTCGGTCCGCTATGTCGACTACGGCTATGTCGAAGACGGCCGGCGCTACTGGATGACCGTCTCGGTCAAGTTCTGAGGAGTCCGGCCATGCAATCGATTCCGTTCAAGATGTCCGCCGCGTTCGCCGCGCTGTCGCTCTGCGCGGCATGCAGCGCGTTCGCGGCGGCTCCGACGCCGACGCTCGCCGCCACCGGTGCCGCGCTGTCGATCGCCCATGCAAAGGGCAACACGACGCTGGCCGCCGCTCCCGCCAGGGTCGTCACGATGGACCTGCCCACGCTCGATACGCTCGATGCGCTGGGCGTGCCGGTGGCCGGCGTTCCGGCAACGAAGCTGCCCCCGCACCTGGCCCGCTACCAGGAGGACAGCGTGGTCAAGGTCGGCACGCTGTTCGAACCGAACCAGGCGGTGATCGAGGCGATTGCGCCGGGCCTGATCGTCGTCGGCGGACGTTCGGCAAAGCAGTACGAGACGCTGTCCCGCCTCGCCCCGACGGTCGATCTGAGCCTCGATCGCGGCGACCGGATCGGCAGCATCGCGCGCCATGCCGAGAGCCTGGGCCGCGTGTTTGGCCGGCAGCAGCAAGCCGGCAGCGCCGTGCAGGCGCTGCGCGCCGGCGTGGACGCGCTGAAGCAGAAGGCCGCCACCGCGGGCACCGCGCTGGTGGTGCTGACCGCCGGCGACCACATCAGCGCGCAAGGGCCGGGCTCGCGCTTCGGCACCGTGCACGATGCGTTCGGCTTCCAGGCGGCACTGCCGGGTTTGAATCCGGAGGGCAGGGGAACGAAGCTGACGGTGCAACAGATCCGGGAGGCCAATCCAGACTGGCTGTTCGTGATCGACCGCGACGCGGCGGTCGGCAAGCCGCCGTCCGCCGCGCTCGCCTCGATCGACGGCGCCGCGCTGGGGCGCAATGCCGCGGGCAAGCCGGTGCGCGTGGTCAAGCTCGACCCGATCCTGTGGTACCTGATGGATGGCGGCGGTGTGCGCGGCATGCAGCTGACGGTGCGGCAGATAAGCGATGCCCTGCGCGATGCCGCCCCGGCCCCAACCTCCGTCGTTCCCGCGCATGCGGGAACCCAGTGACTTTCGGCGAGGCCAGCGGATAAAGACGCTGGGCCCCCGCGTTCGCGGGGGCGACGGGATGTGGAACGGCGATTGCCGCGGGCTAGGCAGCGATCGCGGTTTCCGCGTGCATCTTCCCAAGCAGCCACTGCAGCCCCGCCAGATGCTGCTGGTCGTGGCTGCATAGATAGTGCACGAGGCTGCGGACCGTCAGCGGCCCGTAGCCCTCGAACTCTGCGGTGCGGGCAAGCTGCCGATCGTTCAGTCCGGCGATCAGCGCGACGGACTTCTCGCGCGCCGCGCGGAAGTCTGCGAGCGCCTGCGCGCCATCGGCCGTCGCATAGGCACGCTCGATTGCCAGCGCGTCGCCGTCGATCGACGGCAGCAGCGGGTGCGTCTGGCTCAATGCGCGCTCAAGGCGCAGGTGATAGCCGTCGATCTCGATATCGCGAACGTGGCACAGCTGGCCGATCGGCGTGAACGGCTCGCTCGGCACGCCGTCCCAACTGGCCGGGGACCAGTTGCGATGCGTGGCCGGAACGGCCGCGTAGAAGGCTTCCAGTTGGCGCGGGAAGTCGCGCAGGGCGGCAAGGGTGGCGGCGTCGATCATGTCGTGGGGGCGGCTGGGCTCGGCGTGGTGGAACGCATGGCGCACTGTACCGAGCGCCGCGGCACGTCGACAACCATGACGCCGCTGTTTCCCTCCGGCGGACCGGAACAGAGCCGCGCCGACCCGCGCCTCGGTCATGCGGCGGCCGCCTCGTCGCCGGCCATCCGGTCGATCTGCCGCATCGCCTTCTCGATTTCGTCGGCGTCGGTCGGCCTGACCAGCCGCGCCACTTCCTTGCCATCGCGCAGGAACACCAGTGTCGGCCACAGCTTGATGCGGAACGAGCGGCCCAGCGGACGGCCGCTGCCGTCCTCGACCTTGATGTGCCTTACCTGCTGGTGGCGCGAGAAGGCCGACGCGATCGGCGCCTGCGCCCGCATGCAGTAGCCGCACCAGGGCGCGCCGAACTCCAGCACCGCGGCGCCGGGCAGCGCGTCGATATCCTCGCGTGGCGGTTCGATCGCCATATAGGTTTCGGACATGGCCATTTGTCGTCTCCGTCGTTGTCCTCGATATCCCTGATCTAGCGAAATTCACGCCAAGCGCGGCTCAAGTGTGCGCCAGGGCTGACGTAAACCCTGAATGAAACCACACTAACATCAGAATTAAGCGGCTACTGAGTCGCTTTTCTGATGATAGCCGTCCCCTGGCCCATCATGAACATCAGTCAACGTCTGCTTTTCACGCTGTTCTTTTCCCTGCTCGCCATGCTCGTCGTCGGCCTCGGCGGCATCTGGCAACTGAACCAGGCCGAACAACGCCTCGAGTACTTCAACGAAAACACGCTGACCAGCGTGCGCCGGCTCAATGCGATCAAGGACAGCACCACCGCGATCCGGGTGCAGCTGTACCGCCACGCGCTCGCCGACGATGCGGCTGCCAAGGACGACGCGGAGAAAGAGGTCGCCAAGGCGATCGCACGCTTCGACGAACTGGCCGCCAAATACGAGCGCGAGGACATCTCCAATGATGCCGACCGCAAGCTGCTGGAAGAAGACCGTGCCGCGCTGGCGCGCTATCGCGCCCAGCATGCCGCGTTCTTCGCGCTCTCCCACACCAACGACACCGCCGGCCTGCACGCGATGCTGTCGTCGGGCGAGCTGCATCTGGCATCGGCCGCGCTGCGCAAGCAGATCGACGCGCATCTGGACTTCAACAGCAAGATGGGCGACGACTCGGTGGCCGAGAACCAGCGCGCCAGCGCGATCGCGGTGCGCGTGTTCGGCACCGTGATCGGCGTGACCGTGCTGGTGGTGGCCGTGCTGGCGTGGCTGCTGTATCGCCGCATCCGCGACAGCCTGGGCGAGATGCAGGCCAGCATGGAGCATGTCAGCGAAACGCTGGACCTGGGCCATCGTTCGCCGGTGCGCCGCCTGGACGAGGTGGGTCGTACCGCGCAGAGCTTCAATGCGTTGCTCGACCGTGTCGCCGCAGCGATGCGCGAGGTGCGCCAGTCGAGCGATTCGGTCGGCGTGGCCGCACGCCAGATCGCCGCCGGCAACGCCGACCTGTCGTCGCGCACCGAACAGCAGGCCGCGTCGCTTGAAGAGACGGCTTCCAGCATGGAAGAGCTGACCACCACGGTCCGCCACAACGCCGACAGCGCGCGCCAGGCCAGCACGCTGGCCGACAACGCCGCCGCGGTCGCGCAGCACGGCCATGTCGCCACCGGCCAGATGGTCGAAACGATGGGCGCGATCAGCACCAACTCGAACCGCATCGCCGAGATCACCGGCATGATCGAGGGCATCGCCTTCCAGACCAACATCCTGGCGCTGAACGCGGCGGTGGAAGCGGCGCGTGCCGGCGAGCAGGGCCGCGGCTTCGCGGTGGTGGCCGGCGAGGTGCGCACGCTGGCGCAGCGCTCGTCGACCGCCGCCAAGGAAATCAAGGAGCTGATCGACGCCTCGGTGACGACCGTGCGCACCGGCTCGGCGCAGGCCGAAAGCGTCGGCGCGACCATGAACGAGATCCAGCAGGCGGTCAAGCAGGTGTCCGACATCATCGGCGAGATCGCCGCGGCCACCGGCGAACAGAGCCGCGGCATCGAGCAGGTCAACCAGGCGGTCGGCCAGATGGACCAGGTCACGCAGCAGAACGCCGCGCTGGTCGAGGAGGCCGCGGCCGCGGCGCATTCGCTGGACGAACAGGCAACGCGCCTGCTCGACACGGTGTCGATGTTCCGCCTCGCGGCGGGCCATGACGCGGCCATGCCGTCGAAGGCCCCGGCGGCTGCCCGCGGGCAGCTGGCGGCGGCTTGAAAAACCTGAAGGACCTGAAGAACCTGAAGAACCTGAAGGACTAGCTCGCGGCGACCCGCTGTACGGTGCCGCGGTTGCCGTCGACGGCCACCATGTCGCCGTCGGCGAGCTGCGACAGGATGCCCGGCAGATTGACGACCGCCGGAATGCCGAACTCGCGCGCGACGATCGCGCCGTGCGACAGGTAGCCGCCGGTCTCCATCACCAGGCCGCCCGCGCGCAGGAACAGCGGCGTCCAGGCCGGATCGGTGCTCGGCGCGACCAGGATGTCGCCGTTCGCCATCCCGGTCGCCTGTTGTGGGCTGCGCGCGACGCAGGCCGGTCCGCGCGCCTGCCCGGCGCCGACCGGCGTGCCGGACCAGCGCCCGGCGGCCGCATCGGCC